>CAZPKJ010000164.1:0-6771 GCA_964587075.1 uncultured Flavobacteriaceae bacterium
TCAGTGATCGTAAACCAACCAATTTTATCCACACTATTTTTATTTTATTATGCATCCCGAAATAAAGGATTACAATAACAACCAATCCGGTACCGAAAAGGAAATCTGTCATATTCTGGCTGAGGCAATTGATAGGAATTTACCTGGTGCCGAATGTAAAATATGGCACGCGCACCCTGTCTGGTTTATAGATGGAAACCCGATAGCAGGTTATAGTAAATTGAAAGACGGAATCCGTTTGCTGTTTTGGAGCGGACAATCGTTCGATGAACCGGGGTTAAAGCCTGAAGGCAGCTTTAAGGCGGCCGAAATCCGCTATACTGACCCTGCACAAATTAAAATTGCTCCTTTGAAGCGGTGGCTTAAAAAGTCACGCAGCATTCAGTGGGATTATAAAAACCTGGTGAAACGAAAAGGAAGGCTTGAACGATTGAAATAAAAAAGTACATAATTATTATACCCAGGGGTTCATTCTAAAACCGGTTTAAATTAATTATTCCGGTTTAGTTTTGTATCCGATTCAACAAATTTCTTTTAATTTAGCTGATCTGACTATATAGCCATGAATATTAAATCAATTTATGTGAACCTGCCGGTTAAAAACCTGGAACTGACAAAAGTATTCTGGACAAAACTGGGGTTTACTTTTAACAGCAGGTTTAGTGATGAAAAGGCACTTTGCCTCGTACTCAATGAGGGCACAATGTATGCAATGCTGATAACTCATGAGTTTTTTGCCACATTTACCAACCGGCCCATTGCCGATGGTTCCACCACCCAGGTTTTGCTGGCAATAGAGGTGGAAAGCAGGATCAGGGTAGATGAAATCATCAGCAAGGCCCTTGCAAATGGAGGAACAAGCTACAGCAAGCCTGCCGATCACGGCTGGATGTACTATAACACTTTTGCCGATCCGGATGGACACCAGTGGGAGATTATGTTTATGGATCCGGCTCAGTTACCCAACGTTTAAATTAAGGAAAGATGAAAAAAATTAAACTTGAAATCGTTATTAACGCTTCCCGCGAAGTGGTATGGGACAGTGTTGTTGATCCGGATAAATACAGAAAATGGACCAGGATTTTTACCGAAGGTTCTTATTTTGAAGGTGGATGGGAAAAAGGCGACTCAATTAAATTTCTGGTTGATAAAGATGGAAAAACCGATGGCATGATTTCGGAAATTGCCGAGAGTATTTATCCCGAATATATCTCTATAAAGCACCTGGGCATGATAAAAGACGGCGTTGCCGACCTTACCAGCGACGAGGTTAAGCAATGGGCGCCCTCCTTTGAAAACTATAAGCTGGAACAAACCGGCGCGAAAACGCGCTTTACAATTGACATGGACATTGCCGATGAATATTACGATATGTTTCATGATCTGTGGGCCAGGGCCCTGGTTGAACTAAAAACAGTCAGCGAGATTTAAACAAACAGGATAGTCTCCACCAATATGTCAGGCTATCTGAACAAATTATTGAGTACACAATTTAAATGATACATATGAAAAATATAGCCATTATACTTGTTGGTTTTGTTGTGTTAAGCTGTAACCAAAGTACACCAATTTCAATGGACGCATTGCATCAAAATGAATCTGTAAATGTTGATTCGTTGATCCAACTGTTTCTTGTCGGCTGGAACAATCAGGATTCTGCAGCCATTTTAAATACCATTGCTGACAGTGCAATTGTAATGAATGATTCATTGGTTCACATGGGTAAAAATAACATCGCAAAAAACTGGATAAGCGGTGGAGTAAAAGTGATCAGCAATGTCCGGACAAATTCTTTAATTAAATCATCCGGCAACTCTATAGCCTTTAATGGTGGAACATATAGTCTGGACCTGACTCCTCCCGGTGGGCCATTGCTTAAAGAAAAGGGAAATTATAGCCTTATTTGGAGCAAGCAAAAGAGCGGTGAATGGAAATTAGCTCACATTCACATTGAGGATGTTACCCGAATGCCCGACATTCAGTAAATAACAAAGTTGTCATTTTCGAGATATTATCCGGATAATATTTCGTTGCGGTTTTTTAAATCATTGAATTTGCCATTTTGAACTGATTGAGAATTGACGACATACCTTGCATCTCTGGTTTCCTTGCAGAGGATCGGTTCCCTCAGTTTGATTGAAACTTTTTGATTTACTCAATACATATTTATTACTATCAAATCCAGCCCCATGAAACTAACCGGAGAAGAACTTAAAACCATACAGGCTCCGTTGAAGTCGAAATACCGCGACAACCCAAACTCGGCGCTTATTACTTTAAAAGCCGCAGGTCAGCTTGGAGAAGGAATCTCCTGTAAAGTATCTACCGGTAAAGCAATGGTAGAAGCTGGCCTTCATCCTGCAACTGGTGGTAATGGTATGATGGCTTGTTCAGGCGATTTGCTGCTTGAGGCCCTCGTTGCCTGCGCCGGCGTTACACTGAGTGCGGTGGCAACAGCCATTGGAGTTGAAATTTCGGATGGAGTTATTCGCGCCGAAGGCGACCTCGATTTCAGGGGCACACTGGGTGTCGATTCACAGGTTCCTGTCGGATTTGTTTCTGTCAGATTAATTTTTGATCTGAATACAACAGCAACCGATGAGCAACTTCAAAGTCTTCTTAAACTGACTGAACGGTATTGTGTAGTTTACCAAACCATTTCTAAAGGTGTTCCCGTTTCGGTTAAAATGCTATACCATTGAAGCTACTGCCCGCGATTTATCAGGGAAGTTTTTTTTAAAATAACTTCTGATGGAGTAGGGGCTTCGTCCGAAAATTTCTGCAATGGTTCCAAGGTCATTTGTTTTTTCAATGATCATTGCAAATAAATCAGCTTCCGGCTGCAGCCATGGCTCGTACGAGCGAGGGTAATCTTTACGTTGTTCAAGTATAAAATTATTATCAATAGATTCTGTGATCCTGTTTACCGGTATATTTTGAATCATTTGACTGATTGTTTTTATGTCATGTGTGGCAAGAAGGTTAAATTTTTCAGAATCAAAAAAATTTTCTGTAACAGGATTGTTGAGTGATGGCTTAACCGGTATTAGTTTCGATTTAATGATGTCGAATAGTTTTTTATGGCGAATACGGCCTTTCAATAAACTATGAAATGATAACGATTCAACCTGGTTGCTTCCCCTGTTTACAGCTGTTCCTAACAGGACCCTTGTAATGGATGTCGCGCTGACAGCCACCCGGTTTGTTGCCATTTCATCGGCGAAAGCTTTTACCTTTTCAAAGGTTAAGTGTTCGACGATTTCTGTTTTATTTTTTACGCGATGATTAATCAAATTTAAGAATGGTGTAGCATACTGTTCAATTTTATAATGCGAAAGTCCGGTGATTTCATGCATTTGGCGGATGTTTTTCGGTTTTTTGGATGCCATTTCAATCAGCGTGCGGTCAGAAAATATGGTGTAGGGAGGGATTTGTCTGCGGCCGGCAATTTCTTTACGTAAATCAAGAAGTTCCTTTAACAGTTTTCCACGATACCCAATGGCCTCTGACCCGGTATGCATATCTTCCGATGGCTGGTCAACATATGCCGGATCAGAAACCAGTACAGCCTGCTTATTCTTCAGCACGGCAAATCCTTGTTCGGTTACTTTTAAGGTAAAGTTATCATCATATGCAAGCTCAAATAATCCCAGTTGAATAAATTGTGTAATTAGTCGCAGCCATTTCTCGTAAGTAAATTCTTTACCCTGTCCGAACGTTTTAATTTTGTGATAGCCCTTTTCAATTATATGTACATTGTTTGATCCTTTCAAAATGTTAATCAGGGCAGGAAGCCCTGTCTGTTCACCGGTTCGTAAAGCGGCACTTAATGCCTTTTGGGCTGCCGTAGTTACATCCTGAACCGGTCCGGGATTGGAGCAGGCATCGCAATGGTTGCAGTTGTTATGCAAATTTTCACCAAAGTAATTCAGTAATATCCGCCGCCGACACATAGTAGCTTCGGCATAATGTTGCATCTGCCTTAATTTGGCGAGGTTTAGTTCGGGCTTTCCGCTCTCAACAGCAAACTTTTTCCACAGGGTTAAATCGCTTACATTATAAAACATGAGTGCTTCGGCAGGTGTTCCATCGCGGCCCGAACGGCCGATTTCCTGATAGTAACTTTCAATTTTTGAGGGTAGGTTGTAGTGGATGACATATCGTATATTCGACTTATCTATTCCCATTCCAAAAGCAATGGTGGCGCAAATAATTTTGATGTCGTCATTAACAAACGCTTCCTGTATTCGGGTTCTGTCGGAGGTAGTCATACCGGCATGATAAAAGCCACATGTAAAACCCTGTTGTTGCAGCCATGAGGCGACAAACTCGGTGTTTTTTCGCGACTGGCAATAAATAATTCCTGAAAACTCTTTACGTTTTTTAATGAAGTCGGCTATTTTCAAAAGTTTTTGCCGGTAGCGCAGGCCACTCTGCACTTCAAGTCTGATATTCGGCCGGTCGAAAGAAGAGATAAATACCGGAGCATTGCCAATTTCAAGTTGTGTGATAATATCATTACGGGTTGTTTTATCGGCTGTGGCCGTAAGTGCAATTACCGGTACACCGGGTAAATGTTTTCGAATATTTTTCAACCTGGCATATTCGGGCCTGAAATCATGCCCCCATTGCGAAATACAATGCGCTTCATCAATAGCCAGCAATGAAATTTTTTGAATCGTAATAATGGAGGCATCCAGTGTAAGCGCTCTTTCCGGAGAAATATAGAGTAATTTCAATTTTCCCTCAAGAAACGCTTTGGTATTTTGTGATTCTTTATCCCGCGAAAGCGAACTGTTAATAAATGCGGCGGGTATTCCGTTTGCCTGTAAATTGCTTACCTGGTCTTTCATTAAAGCTATGAGGGGTGATATAACCAGCGCGGTGCCGTTGAGCAACAACGCCGGAACCTGGTAACACAACGATTTACCACCACCTGTAGGCATTAGCACCAGACAATTTCCGCCTTTCACAATGGTATCTATAATTTCCTTCTGGTTTTGCCTGAACTGTTCAAAACCGAATGATTTTTTTAAAATGGCATATGTGTTGTCCATAAATGAAAAGTTCCTTGTATAAATAGTTTACAGAATCAAAATTAAAAAGCAGGGAGCAGTATCCAAAGAACAGGGATTATTGTAAACGAATATAAATGTTTAACAAATCAAACCGGGTTATTCCAAAACTTGCTGATGCCGCCGCCGGGTAACCGAAATAAGTGCACTGCTATGAAAATCCCATGACATGGCTTTTAACACTAATGGGCATTTATTGTATAAGGTTCTTAAAGACAGCCATTTACATTGTTTAAAATTTCCGGCATTTCATCCTGATTTTCAATTGATACTACCGGCATGGTTTAATAGGTTTGTATGAGTAATCAGTGGCGTTTACCCTGAATGTCATCAGATGCCGGGAGTAGCGGGGTAGATGCCTTGGACGATAGGATAATATGGATGCAACAACATATAAAATGCAGGTTTTAAAGCGTTACCGCGATGAGTGGCCCGCCGGAAATGCTGCGTTAACAGGTCAGGATACGGAGTTTATTCAGGTGTTGACCCGCGCCTTCGAAGAAGATGTAAATTTCAGGTTCAGCGAGTTCAATGCATTCCCGATTGAGGTACTCGTAGATTATATTCAGCGTACACACTGGTTGTATATTCATAAAACGCTCCACGAAATAGAACAGAGTCTTTCGTTGCTGAACAGTGCTTACCCGTTCGGGCACGAGTTGTTGGAAATATTGAATAATTTCTATCTCGATTACAAACACGATCTGATTCATCATATCCGTGAGGAAGATGATCAACTGATTCCCTATGTACTTTTTTTGAAACAGACACACGACAGGGGTATTAACCAGTTTGAATTCTTTAACCGCAGCAACCGGTTCAACATTGAGAAGTTTTTCGAACAACACGATGAGAGTGATGATTTGCTTGAAAAAATCAGAAAGAAAATAATGGCCTATGATCCGCCCCCCACAAATGGATTTATCTATGGCGTGTTGCTAAATCAATTTAGTTTATTTGAGCACGACCTTAAAATTCACGGACTCATTGAAGAGCAGGTTCTCATTCCAAAAGCACTCGACCTCGAACAAAAACTAATGAGCCGTTTTTTAAAAGGTGTCAGGCTCAATTAAATTATCAATAAATTCAGCTTTGTTTTTTTTACGGTTCATTTTGAAGTCGTCAATACTTTTATTGATAACCAGATTGATCAGTTTTGGCAAATGAACAGGCTTTGATATAAATTCGTCGCCACCCGCATCCATCGCGGCGGTGATAAGGTCCTGGTTGTTTGTGGCGCTTAAAAAATAAACCGGAATTTGCGCGTACCGGTTATCCTGTTTTATTTCCCTGCACATGCTGATGCCGTTTACATAAGGCATCATAATATCCAGTATAATAATATCGGGAACAAAGGTACGAAGCGTGTCAAGACCACTGTAACCATTGGATGCAGTGCGTACATCAAATCCCCGTTTCCTGAAATTATATGAGAGCAGTTCAGCAATCTCAGGTTCGTCATCAACAATAAGCAGTTTATAGTTTTCTGTTTTCATACAGAGGTAAAATTACCGCGGCAGTGTCATGGTACCTTTTTATAATCATTAAGAATCTGTTAACAGTGTAAATTCATTGTCAATAAAAAAGCCGCTCTGCTATGAGCGGCTTTTTTATTTGAATAATGTTTGTTCGGCTAAGCCAAACTATGGTTTATCGGATAATCGCCATTTTACGGGTGATTTTTTCTCCTCCGAAT
>CAZPKJ010000165.1:0-4910 GCA_964587075.1 uncultured Flavobacteriaceae bacterium
TGTTGTTCGGGTTACATCAAAAGTGACCGCATGCGAACCGAGGGAGCGAATGACTTTTATGTTCAGCAATTTTACCGACAAAGGAACCAGTATTGATTTGGAGTGGGAAAAATCGCGGGTTTCATTTATGGTGAACACCGACACCGATGCGCAGGCACTTGAAAATATCGAAAAGGAGCTGGGCAGGACCTGGAGGACTTATAATGCAGCAGCCCGGTATCACCTCGATAACAAAAAGGAACTCGAGAAAGGAATGGCTTATGTTGACCAGTCGATTAAACTTAAAGAAGAATGGTTTAACAACTGGACCAAGGCACAGCTTTATCATGCCATGAACCGGCAGGCAGATGCTTACAAGTTTGCTGTGAAAGCCAAAGAACTTGGCGATAAGTCAACCAGCTTCTTCTTCAAAGATGAGGTTGAAAAAGCTATTGCCGAATGGCAGCCTGCCGCCGGAACAAAAGGCAAGAAGTAAAAGAATAAACTTTATTTAATGATTCAAAAGGCCGGAGTTTTCCGGTCTTTTTTTATGCCTTCGCCTTTTGGGGATCTATAAAACTTATAAGCAGTGAAATAGCCATAACCAGGACACATCCTATCACATTGTACCATAAAAATGAAATGGGGGTAAAAGTGTAACATCCAATCACAACCAGTTCGGCAAAGACCGCGGCTATAAACACCGCGTTTCCCTGTACTCTTTTTATGTAAAATCCAACCAGGAAAATTCCAAGAATGGTTCCATAAAATAACGAGCCAAGAATATTCACCGCTTCAATAAGGCTTCCGAGCTGATTGGCAAATTCAGCAACAAAGATGGCGTATCCACCCCAAATAACCGTTGCCCATTTGGAAGCACCAAGATAATGTTTTTTATCGCCATCCTTTTTAATACTCCGTTTGTAAATATCAACGATGCTGGTGGATGCCAGTGCATTTAATTCGGAAGAGGTAGATGACATGGAAGCGGCGAAAATCACGGCGATCAGCAATCCGATTACCCCAACCGGTAAAAAATCGGTTACATATTTTAGAAAAATATAATTGGTGTCGTTGGTGTCGGCCAGCGGGTCATTGTTTTTCATCAGCGATTTTACCTCCTCGCGGATGGCAGCCGATTTCGCATGATGTTCACTGAGGTTTCTGGTCAGCCGTTCTTCCTGAATTTTGTCTTCCGAACGGATAGCTTTGAGCAATGCATAGGTAGTTTCTTTCCGCTTCAGCTGGTTTTCATGGAACGTGCTTTCAAGTCCGGAATATTCGGCTTGGTAGGTTCCCGACGAAATCTTATTCACTTCAACCTTGTTGAAAAAAACAGGCTGCGGATGAAAAATATAAAACACATACAACATGGCACCAATGAACAATATAAAAAACTGCATCGGAATTTTTATGAGTCCGTTAAAGAGTAAACCCAGGCGTATTTCAGTGATCGATTTGCCACTCAAATATCGGCCAACCTGCGACTGATCGGTTCCGAAATAGGATAATGCCAGGAAGAAACCTCCTATTAACCCCGACCATATGTTATACCGGTTATCTGGATCAAATGATAAATCAACCACATTCATTTTCCCTGCCTTACCAGCAACTGTTATCATATCGGTAAATGATAATTCATCCGGAAGCATTCTGAAAAGCAGAATAGCCGCGAGTATAATACCCGACCAGATCACCAGCATTTGTCCGAGTTGTGTATAACTTACCGCTTTGGTTCCTCCGGCAACGGTGTAAATAATCACAATACCGCCAATGAATATATTGGTGAGATAAATATTCCAGTCGAGAAGGGATGATAAAATGATAGCCGGAGCATAAATGGTAAGTCCCGCTGCAAGCCCACGCTGAATCAGAAACAGAAATGCTCCCAGCGAACGCGTTTTCCGGTCGAACCGGTTTTCGAGATATTCGTAAGCTGTATAAATTTTAAGTCGGTGAAATATAGGCACAACCGTTATACATAATACAATCATGGCCAGTGGCAGTCCGAAGTAAAACTGTAAAAAACGCATGCCATCGGTGAATGCCTGACCAGGTGCCGAGAGAAACGTAATGGCACTCGCCTGTGTAGCCATAATGGATAATCCAACCGTATACCAGGGCATGGTTTTATTTCCAAGCAGGTAACCCTCAATATCAGTATTTCCCCTGCTGCGGATTATCCCGTAAACGGTAATGAAAACAAGTGTACTTAAAAGAACTATCCAGTCAATCGGGCTCATCCGAAAATGGTTGTAAAATAAAAGTATACGATAATCTGAACCAGAAGGAAGCCTAATACGAGTGCATACCAGTTCCGCCAGGATTTGAACAATGGTGGTTTTTCGTTATCCTGTTCATTCATAACAATCCTTTTTTATCCGGTTATTTTGATTTTTTACCTGCATTCAGAATATTGGCCATAAGCCGGTATGCCCCTGGTACACCGGCAGGCAGCTGGCGGAAGAAAGCGATCCCGGTATAAATAAAAACGCCATCCCCTTTTTTGGCCATAATAAGTGAACCATCCAGGGCTTTTTCGCCGGGATCGTTCCACGAAAGTACTGTTTCATAATTCGGATCAAGCTCATTGGCAAAATAGAGACCACGCTCCTGAACCCAGTTGCTGAAATCGCTTTCCATTATTTTATTTGGGAAATTTAATAATGTATGATCAGGTTTGAGAAAAGTTGGAACTGCCGTTTCATCGGTAACCCGTTCGCGTGAGATATTGAATGGGTATGGGCCGGGTTGGTATTTGATCCCGCCAAGGAAATTGTTTGTGTTATACTGAACCACCAGGTTGCCACCTTGTTCCACATACTTCATCAGTGCCGGTGTAGCATTGGCCATCCAGTCGTTAGTATTGTAAGCCCGTATTCCGGTAACAATAGCATCGTAATGATTCAATGAAGCAGTCATTACCGTTTTTTCATCAAGAATATCAACAGAGAAGCCGGCCTGACGTAGGCATTTTGCCACATCGTCGCCAGCACCTTCAATATATCCTATTCGCCTGGCCACAGTTTTCATATCGAGAACAACCATCGGGATTTTTGTGGTTCTCAATGAAACCAGGTTGGGAATATGATCATATTGAATCCTCTGAACGGATTGAGTAAACCTGTTATTCCCTGACTCAAATGAAGTTTTCAAATAATAGGATTCATTTATATTTAAGGAAGCGGCCGGCGGGGGCGTAACAGTTGCCTCAAAAAACCAAGGCTTGTCTTTGGTATGTAAACGTGCTTCAATACTGGATGGAAAAACATTCCAGTCGGCAGGAACTTCGAAGTGAATTTTGCCATTGATAGAGTCGACGGCGGGAACCAGTTTAATCGTTACTTTCTTAGGTTCACTGCCCAAAAAAGTTATCACATCATTATCGCCCGATAAAGAAACGGCGGGAACAACTTCGAATGGCCGGTATAATTCTCCCTTAACGGGATCGGTCCATTTATGCGTCACCGGAATCCTGAATAAAAACGGAACTCCGTTTATGGAAACATGAAACGCAGCATTGATTACGCTTTCGTTCCACGGCTTGCCTACCATGGTTTGTTCCTTCACGTCATATATCCCGTTACCCGAACCATGGTTCAGCCAATAGGGATTCGTATAAGGAGTTTGCGGGTGCAGCACGTACTGGTACCTGAAGCTAAACGGTATGTTTGGCGACAATTTTTTTTCTGTAATGGTATCTTTTTCATGAATGCTCACTTGATGAACAATAATATCAGGTTGGATTCTCGAAATAATATTTACCGATATTTGAACAGAGTCGCCGGGTGCCGCATAATAATTTCCGGCAACTGCTTCAAACCATAATCCCGAACAGGCTATAATGATTTCGGAAAGCTCTTTTTCTTTCACCACTTTCCAGTAATCATCATCAATTTTACGGATCATTTTTAATGCATCAAGCAAAGGAGCAACTGATTTTTGAGGCTGCCCCGGATTAAACTGCGCTATTATTTTTTCAATGGCTTTTTGAATGACATCGCCTCCACGGACTCGTTTCCAGGTAGTATTTATACTTTCAAATATTTCATGTACCGCCGTATCGCCATCAAGCTTTACAAAGTGTTCGAACTGTTCGCCTCTCGAACGGGCAACACCGAATCCCTGACTCTTGTGCATGCTGCGGCTCTCGGATGCAATTTCGCCATACGACTTACCAAGCAATGCGTTGTAACCGCCTACATCCAGCTTGATTTGCCCGGCAAAATTTGAAGGCGGCTGATTGCGGAAGTTAAAACTGTTAAAGAAGATTCTTTTTGCCTGCCATGTGGAAACATACTTCAGCTGACTTCTAAACCTGGTCGAATCACCTGCTGCCCGGAATGCTTCAACCGATAAAATTGCCGACGCGGTATGATGCCCGTGCCCCCCTTCGCCGGTAGTCGGGAAACGGTTTATAATAACATCGGGCCTGTATTTTCGAATGGCCCAAACTACATCAGCAAGTGCTTCGTCGTGGTTCCAGAAACGGAAAGTTTCGTCAGGTGTTTTTGAATAACCAAAGTCGTTGCAGCGGGTGAATGTTTGTTCGGCATTATCGATGTTACGCGCGGCCAGCAGTTCACGGGTGCGTATCATACCCAGCTGATAACCCTGTTCATTGCCTATCAGATTTTGCCCGCCATCACCACGGGTTACCGATAAGTAAACAGTCCGGTACTTTCGCTCATTGGCCAGATAAGATAACAGTCTGGTATTTTCATCATCGGGATGAGCTGCTACATAAAGTACCGTACCCAGAGTATTGAGCTTTTCGAGTGCCAGTTGAATTTCACTGCTGCTGTAATGAATTTGTGGTTGCGCATATAGTGAGTTGAAGACTGAATATAAAAAAAATAACAGGAGTATGCCGGTTCGGTTCATAGTAAAATTGAGTACTTGTTAAAAATGAATTTCAATGAGAACACCGA
>CAZPKJ010000165.1:4920-6693 GCA_964587075.1 uncultured Flavobacteriaceae bacterium
TTTGTATTATTGTACTCCATCGCAACCTGTTAAAAGATATGAATCAGCGCTTCCGGAGGCTTTATAAACTCACATGTACATGTGTGAGAATGGTCTTTATTTCACTGGGCGTAACGGCACTGGTAATGATGGTGCTGGCTTTTACCCGGGTGCCGTTCGACGTTCACAGGATGCTTGGAACAAGGGCATCTGAATTTAAGTTTGCGCCAGAAGCCATCATTATGATGGGAGGCAGCGGTATGCCATCGGAGTCGAACCTCATCCGTTTGTATTATGTAGCTGAACTGGCCGCCAGGCATAACGTAGCGGAAGTGATTTTGCTCCATCCTGCCGATACTGTGGTAGTCAACAGCATGCGTTCATACCTGATACAATCAGGCATTGATGCTTCTCGAATCGGAACGATGCTTAAGGGTACTAACACCCGTGAACAGGCCATGGAATTACAAAAACAAAGGCCCGGGTTAACGTCTGGTAAAATTGTCATTGTTACTTCACCTGAGCACATGTACCGTACTTTGAGAGTATTCCGTAAATTAGGTTTTGAGAAAATAGGGGGCGTTCCGGCATTTGAAAATGCCATGTTTGTTCAGCTGGGATATGATCATAGTAAGATTGGCGGCAAGCTGATGGTTCCCGATATTTCGAATCAGATTGGTTTGCGGTATAATTTCTGGAATTACCTCAAACTTGAGATAAGCTGCGTAAGGGAGTTTTTGGCTATAATTTACTACCGTCTCAATGGCTGGATTTAAAAGTTGTGAAAATGTTTAAAAAAACTTCCTGATTTAAACAATCACATAATTATCCAGGATATCAATTCTGTCGTCGAACTCAGGATAAGCCGAAAGTTCATCGCGTAAGCCTTCCATTACTATTTCGCACCCTTTGAGAACCGTGTTCCGGATGTCGGCAAACGATGATTTGGAGTTAGCTAACTGACCGGCATTCAGACTTTGCAACTTGTCACCCAAATCGGTTAGATATGCCTTGCAGGTAATATCCATCATGGTATATACCAAAAGTTCATCCTGCAATGTTAATACCAGTGTTTTTCCAATGGCAGTTGCTTTTATGTTTTCAATAAACGTATCCAGCTCAGCCATGTCGATAAGCTTAAATTCGGATATGGCCTGGGCCAGGGGATGCTTTTCATGCAACATCACAAATTTGCAGGTACCTGCCGAAGTTAACAGCAGATTCTGAATCCCTGCTTGCCGCCATTTGATTTCATCCTGCAAAAGTAATTCAAACCAACCGAAACTGCAGGCAAAAGGTCCATTCCACCAGCCTGTAATAATGAGTTACGTATTGCATAGAAACAGGATTTTTCTAATAATTTATAGTTAATAAACAGTATTTTTTGAATCCTGCCCCGAGCAACTTTAAAATTTAATAGATTTGCTAGAACCAATCTAAAAACCATGAACTTCAAAATCAAATTACTCTCTCTGTTACTGGTTATATTCGTTTCCGGTAACCATCTCTTTGCCGGTGATTTTAAGGGCGGAAAGGACCCGTTAAGAGTTACTTTTATAAAAAACCCGAAACAAACACCTGATTATGCCTATCAGCAGTTGTTGCGCCAGTCGGATTCCTGGAAAAATTTTCTGAACCGGAATGGACACTGGAACGTGATATACGATGAAAACAGCGCCATGCCTGTGCGGGCCTTTGGTAAACCATTGCAGGTTTCCGGTAGCACCCCTGAACAGGTTGCTGTTAATTTCATGCAATCACAGCTCGGTGAATTCAATATTCCCGCATCCGGAA
>CAZPKJ010000166.1:0-1309 GCA_964587075.1 uncultured Flavobacteriaceae bacterium
GGAAATTTAAAATTGAATTACGGTCATGGGTTATAAGTCATAAGTCATGAGGGAAGCAGGAATTGGGTCATTATTCAATGTTAAATTTTAAATGTTAAATGTTAAATTTATATTATCAGTACAAAGAATCATTTTAGTTTAGATCAAATTAATTGGGAATTGGAAATTGGAAATTGGAAATTGGAAATTTAAAATTGAATTACGGTCATGGGTCATAAGTTAAGAGAAAGGCTTTGCATGAAGTGTGATTACGAACCGCCAGGTGAGTAATCTCTGCTTCATGGGTGACATTCAAATTTAGCCGTTATCTGTTTTCATCCCGGCCGGTTTTCTGTTTCAGTTTCTGCTTTTTCCTGTTCAGATTTTAAACCAGTGAATATTTTCTGCAATTCGGTTTCAATATTTGTGACGAGTTGCTGCAGATTATCATATGGCTCATTTTCGTTCGTTTCTTTTTCGAGTTGTTTGAGCAGGGCGGCCACCTTATCCGCTCCCATCTGCTTGCACGATCCAATCATACGGTGGGCCGTTTTTGCGAGCTGTTCGCGGTTCTGCCGGTTAAGGTGAAACTTCAAATTGTTTAATGAGGCGTAAGAACTGGTGAGAAACAGATTGATCATTTTCTTTACAAAGTCCTTGTTGCCACGTGCCGAATCAATTAATGCCTGCAGGTTATAACCGGGATCCGTTTGAACCTTACTGACAACTTTGGGAGGTACCACTTCCACATCCGCGAAAGCGTTACCCTGAAAAGATTTACCGGGATAAAGGAGCTTCATTATTTTATCTAACAGCTCTTTTTCACTAAATGGCTTGGTGATATAATCGTTGAATCCCGCATCGAGGTACGACCTTAAATCGTGTTGCAGCACATTTGCCGTCATGGCAATAACGGGTGTCATCTGTTTATCGCCGCTGAATTCGGAACGGATGGTTTTAACCGCATCGGGTCCCGACAACACCGGCATCTGGATGTCGAAGAGCATGAGCGATATTTCATTTTCTTTCAGCAACGCGAGTGCTTCCATGCCATCTGCTGCAGGCAGTACTTTCGCTCCCGCATCACGAAGCATTTTTACATTCAGTTCCCTGATAAGCGGATCATCTTCGGCAAGGATAATTTTTACTCCCTGCAAAGGCGAATGACCGGCAGAAGGGCTGTAGGCGGATACCAGATTTTCTTTATCACCAACCAGGTATGGTATGCTGAACGAAAAAACCGAACCTATGCCGGTATTACTCTCGACCGTAATGGTACCGCCAAGCTGTGTAATAATTTTTTTGGTAATAGCCAGGCCCAGTCCCGAAC
>CAZPKJ010000166.1:1319-6660 GCA_964587075.1 uncultured Flavobacteriaceae bacterium
AACCGCCATACACACGACCTGTTGATTCGGTGGCCTGTTCATATTGCTCGAATATTTTTTCCAGTTTTCCGGCAGGAATTCCAATACCGGTATCGCTTACTTTACCTTGCAGCAACACATTGTTACCCGTGCCCGAGCAGGTTGCGGTTACATCAACACTGCCTTTGCTGGTAAACTTAATGGCGTTTCCACATAAATTAAACAGCACCTGGCGCAACCGGACGGGATCGCCGCTCAGCACCATTTGCTGTAACGGCGCTATAAAAAGATTGAACCGGATATTTTTCTCACCGGCTTTCCACATCAGCGCCTGGTGCACATCATGAAAGACATCCGCGACAGCGAACGAAATATTTTCGAACTTTAGATTGCCCGATTCAATACGGGTGTAGTCGAGCACATCATTGACAATAGCGAGCAGATGACCGGACGAACCGGTTATTGCCTGCATAAAATGTTGTTGCGGCTGAGTAAGCGGTGTACCCGACAGCTTTTCGGAAAAACCTATAATGGAAGTAAGCGGGGTACGGATTTCGTGACTCATGGTAGCGATAAACTCTTCGCGGGCACTGGCGAGTTGCTGAGCCTTTTGTTGTGCCAGCAGCAGTTCACGTTTACGGCGATCGGATATATCGAGGTCGATGAGTACCAGGATGAACAGCAGCAGAATAATCACCACCCCTCCTATCATCATATCGCGGATGAGTTTGGCACTGCGCATAGCTTGCTGGTTCGACATTTCAATGCGTCCGGCCATACGGATTTTTTCGTCGAGTTCGAGCCGGGTAATGAGTTGTTCAATTTTACCCGTTGCATCAATATCGGCTTCAAGCAGGGCAAGTTCTTTTTCCGATTGCAGCTTCAGCAGCCTCGCCTCCTCCTCACGGATACGTTTCACATTGTTTTTATATTCGATGAGGCGGTTGTTTCGTTCACGGATAAGGCTGTCGGCACGGGCGGCCAGCGATTTACGGCTGTAGCGGGATGAAAAGAGTCGCTGGGCCAGGTTTCCTTCGGGCGACGAAAAAGCGGCGGTATCAATAACCGGTTCGTTTTGCTGCATTTCGCTGAGCGCATCACCCAGAACACGGTTGTAATTTATTTCGAGGAGTTCTTCGTATATGCGCACTTTGTTATTGAACAACAGTTGCAGCGAGTCAAAAGCATGGGCGCCTGTTCCACCGATGGCCATACCGGCCTTAAGGCTGTCGATGGTAATACTGATATCGTCCTTGACATCGAGAAACTCTTCGAGATAACGGTTGTCGCGGGTTACGGTGTAGGCACGTACGTTATTGGCGACACTCCTGAAGGATGTCCAGAGCTCTTTAATAGAAACCAGGTTGCGGTCGGGCCGCGATGCCATTTCAACCGAGTCGACCAGGTTATCGACATTTTGCTGCATCCGGTTCCAGGCAACATAAAGCAACATGGCCGCGGCTAAAAAAGCGGCTGTTACCAGGATGCGGAGGCGAATATTTTTCTTCATGTATTCCGAAACGGAAAACGGTTAGGCTAAAGTATGAAAACTGTTCCATTTTGGGAAAATAATTCTACAAATCGTTTCAAATTCGGAAAAATCCGATTTAATACGCTGCGATTAAGTGGTGCCAAAAAGTCTTTCGTTGTATCATATATTCCTGTTTTACAATTTGTTAGTTCAATTTTTGATAGCGTTTACCGGCCGGTAGTTGTGATATGGCACAGTTATGACAGGAACCGGCGTATAGTTTAAAAATTTAAAACCCAAAAAATATGAAAAAGATCATTCTAAGCAGTTTCGTAATTGCTGCTGCCTTCCTTACGGGATGTGAAAATTACAAAGACGAACTGGCTCAAATGACCTCCACTAAAGATTCATTGATTGCCATTTCAAACGCCAAGGATCAGTCGCTCGAAGAGTTTATTGCATCCTTTGAAGAAATCGAGAATAACCTGAAGGAAATTACTGTCCGCCAGGAAATGGTTCGCAACGATGCTCCGGACAATGTGGAGATGTCGAAAAATGTAAAGGACCGTATTAAAGGTGAGATTGCCGCGCTGCAAACACTCATTGAAGAGAGTAAAGCCAAGTCGGAAGCATTGAACAAGAAACTCAAAAATTCGAACTTTAAGCTTGCCAAATTTGAGAAAATGGTTGCTGAATTAAATGAACAGCTCGCCAGTAAGGAAACGGAGCTCGCCGGACTGAACGAACAACTGCTGGCCCTCAACACCCGCGTGGAAGCGCTGGATAATACGGTTGCTACGCTTACCGAAAAAGATTCTGTAAACAACTCCATCATAAACGACCAGGTGAAGCAGATGAATACCGCATATGTGGCCGTTGGCGATTACAAAAAACTAAGCGAGAAGCAGGTGGTTGTAAAGGAGGGTGGTTTCCTTGGCCTGGGTAAAGAGGAGAAACTGTCGGCTCAGCTGAACAAGGAATCATTCAGCAAAGTAGATATTACACAGCTGAACAACATTCCGCTCAACACCAAAGAAGCGAAACTGGTTACCACACATCCTGAAGGATCTTATACCATAAAGGAGCAAAACAATAAGGTAAGTGAGCTTGTTATCAATGACCCAAACGAGTTTTGGAGCGCCAGCAAGTACCTGGTGGTAATGACAAAATAACCGTCATGAACAACGGGGGCCATTGCATCAATCAAAGGGTCCCTGTTAATCCGCATCAGCGGTGCATCATAAGTGGCGCCACACTGAACTACCGGTAAAAATACTATTAGGTTACTTTTCAGGTTGTGTTAAGGGGCGGGCCGTAAGGCCTGCCTCTTTTTTTAATCCTTTCTTGTCCCGTACCAGAATCAGGTTACGGAAGATTGGTGATCAATCCGCAAGTCATCGGGCCGATTGGAAGTTGACACTAAAAATCGGAAAACGCGGGATAAGTACAGACAGAATTTAAACTTATACACTTACATAACAGAAAATTCAATGCTTTACAAATTTTTTTGAAAAGATCCATTTTTCACATTGTATTTTAACGAAATACATACCGGGCGTAAAATTGCGTACATCAACAAGCATTTGATGAAAGTCGGAGAAACACACCTGTGCATCAGTTTGAATCAGGTTACCCCGCATATCAAATATTTCAACCAAGTATTGTTTGTTTTTATTTTGACAAAGAGTTATCTGAAGTTTTTCTTCGTTTTGCTGATAAATGACCTTTATTCCTGGCTGCAAATCATTCTCGATTTTCATCTCCGGATCAAGCGGTGGCATACAAATTATATTAATTCGTACCGGAGGCGTTATAAATTCACAACCAACCGGATCGGTAATCATGCATGAATAGTTTCCCGAATTGAATGCCATATGATAATAATTTACCGCTCCCGGAATTACAGCACCTCCCAAACGCCACTGATATGTCCAGCCGGCATTTTGATCAACAGTAAAAAATACCGAATCACCCAAACAAATGCTTTGGGTGATAGCAGGACTGATTACAGAAAATGGCAATGCAATATTATTGGCAGTTACATTAGCTGAACTGCTGCAGCCGTTGGAATCTGTTACCGTAACAGTATACAATCCCCCCGCATTTACAAAAACAGATTGAGTATTCTCACCAGTCGACCAAAAGTAACTTTGAAATCCGGACGAAGCACTTAACTGAATGGAATCGCCGGTGCAGAACGGAACATTCCCGGTAATAACGGGTGGTAAAGGTGCGGGTAATACATCTATAGTTATTGACTGGCAATTTGAAACTCCACAGGAATCTTCGACCCGCAAATAAATTGTTATCGTATCAAGAGGATAAATGGTGATATTAGAACCATTACCTATTAAATTTCCACCGCACGAATCAAGATACCAATAAAAGTTACCGGATGATGAAAGTTGTCCACCCGATTGTGTAAGCAAAACCGGTTCACCGGAACAACTGACGTTGCTGTTCGTATTGGATATGATGGAAGATGGCGATGTGCTGCAAGCAGGGTTGTTTCCTTGGTACCCTGCAATAAAATAGTCATAGACGCCCGATGAAGTAATATTAAATATACCTGAGTTTAAATCAAAGTCGGTAGTCTTTTCAAATAATCCTCCGATGTAAATGTTATTAAACTGATCGGCTTTGATTGAACCGGAATAAGCGATACCCTGCATATATTTATTGAAAACAGGCGATCCGCTGGTATCCAGTTCAGCAATAAGTATTCTGTCCAGTGAACCATAATAACTGGTAGCAGCAACAAGTGCATTTCCACCGGGACTGCCAGATATTGCTGAGGCTTGTAACAAATAATTATACTGTCCGGGTGTCACATATTTCCATTTGAATACTCCGGAGGATGACCAACTGGTGACATACAAATCCAATGTTGCCGGAGTCGCTGTAACGGTATCAATACCTGTACCGGGATCAAAATCTACTGTACCCCAAAAAGTGCCAGTCATGAACAAATCACCGTTGCCGGAGGTGGTTATAATGGGTGGATTAACGCTTCCGTACCCACCTGTATATCCACAAACCATTTTTGCCCAGATAAATTGTCCTGTTCCTGAAAGTTTCAAAATGAAATAACTATCCCACGTATCGGGAACCAAATTAAACACTCCGGGTCCAGGATCAAAATCGACAACATCTCTGAAGAAACCAGAAAGGTAAACATTGCCAAAAGCGTCAGAAGCTATACTAACTGCTTCTTCTTCTTCAATAGTACTACCCATTCCAAATGCCCATACCAGGTTTCCGTTTGTTGCAAGTTTCAGTGCAAAAAAATCAGAATTCCATGGTCCGGTGGTCAGATAATAATAAATCCCCGAAAGATCGGCATCAAGTGTGTCTGTAAATGACCCGGCAAGATATAGTTCGCCTGAGCCGGTAACGAACATGTCATTTACCTGACAAGTGTAAAAATGAAATTCATTAAACAATTTTGCCCAGACCGGATTACCATGCATATCATATTTCGCAATAAAATTTGCTTTATTAACATTCACAGGCAATACCAAATTTATTACTCCGGGGCCGGGATCAAAGTCGCATGTATCGGTAATACTTCCAAAGAGATATATATTTCCTGAATTATCGGTTCTGATAAACTTTACCTCATCATCGCCTTTCCCGCCAAGGGATTTTATCCAAAGCATCTGGCCCTGATTATCCAGCTTTCGGATAAAAATATCTTTTAATCCGGCATTTGTAAGTTCAGCAAATCCGGTGCCGGGATCGAAATCAACAGTTCCTGTAAATGATCCCGAACTAAAGGCGTTTCCATTTTCGTCAAAATGAGTTTTTACCACATTCAACTGACTACCGTATGCCGATCGTGCCCATATGAAACCGGATGCATTATCCAGTTTACTTAAATAAAAACTGTTT
>CAZPKJ010000167.1:0-6639 GCA_964587075.1 uncultured Flavobacteriaceae bacterium
AACGGGGTAGCGATTGTTTGAATATTTCCACGATATGAATTAGGAAAGCAAATATAAGCCATTAATTAATAACAGGTTGCCTTTAGGAACTATCTGCCTGCCAAAGAAATAAATTTATAAATTTGTGCACTTAAATTCAAAATATGGCCATTTCATTAGTTACCGGAGGAGCGGGTTTTATCGGCGCCCATGTTACCAACGAATTGGTTTCCATGGGTCATAAAGTGGTCGTTTTGGATGATCTCTCGGGTGGATTCCGTGAAAACGTAAACCCCGCTGCAATTTTTGTTCAGGGATCAATAACCGATGAAGAGCTGGTAAGTAAGTTGTTTACAGAGTATCGGTTCGACTATGTATATCACCTGGCTGCATATGCTGCCGAAGGATTAAGTCATTTTATTAAAATTTTCAATTATACCAATAATCTCATCGGAAGTGTTACGCTTATAAACGAATCGGTTAAAAACAAAGTGAAATGCTTTGTTTTTACATCGTCCATAGCTGTTTACGGGGCTGCAAAACCACCCATGACCGAAGATACCATTCCGGTGCCTGAAGACCCTTATGGAATTGCCAAACTGGCCGTGGAACAGGACCTGCGTGCTACCCATGAAATGTTCGGATTGAACTATATTATCTTCAGGCCTCATAACGTTTATGGCGAATATCAAAATCTGGGTGACCGTTACCGGAATGTGGTGGGAATTTTTATGAATCAGCTGATGCAGGGAAAACCGCTGACAGTTTTTGGCGATGGTTCTCAAACCCGTGCTTTCAGCTATATCGGCGATGTAGCGCCATACATTGCCCGTTCGGTGAATGTAAAAGATGCCTATAACCAGGTTTTTAATATTGGTGCCGATAAGGATTTTACCGTAAAGGAGTTGGCCGATACAACCATGGAAGCTATTGGAATAAAAGGTGAGTTAAGGTTTTTACCTGCCCGAAACGAAGTGCTTCACGCACACTCCGACCATTCTAAGATTCGAAGAGTTTTTGAAAAGTCGCAACCGGCCGGGTTGAAAGAAGGTTTGCAGAAAATGGCCAACTGGGCCAAACAGGCCGGTATTCGCAAAAGCAGCAAGTTCGACAATATTGAAATTACCGAGAAGCTTCCTCAGGTGTGGCTCGAAGACTAATCATGCCAAGGATTCTCTTTGTTGCTTCACACCGCCCCGACCGCTCTCCGGCTCAGAGATTCCGGTTTGAGCAGTATTTACCGTTTTTAAAAGAGTTGGGATACGATTATGATTTTTCATGGCTCATTTCGGAACAGGATGATAAAATCTTTTACACTCCGGGTAACCTCTTTAACAAATCGGTCATATTCTTAAAAAGTGCCATCAAACGGATAAAGGATGTATTGCGCTCCGATCATTATGATATCATTTTTGTTCAGCGTGAAGCATTCATGACCGGATCGTCGTTCTTTGAGAAAAAATTTGCAAAAAGCCGGGCCAGGCTGGTATTCGATTTTGATGATGCCATCTGGAATCATGATGTATCGGATGCAAACAAAAGTTTCGGTTGGCTTAAAGATCCGAGCAAAACGGTTAGAATTATCTCCTTTTCCGATTTGGTGATTGCCGGTAACGAATACCTGGCCGATTACGCACGGGCTTTTAATGAGAACGTGATTATAATTCCAACTACTATCGATACCGATACCTACAAACCCCTGCCCCGGCCCGAATACAACAACACTATTACCATTGGATGGAGCGGAAGCATCACAACCATCAGGCATTTTGAACTGGCTGTTCCTTTTCTTACCAGGCTGAAAGAAATCTACGGCGACAAAATTTCGATAAAAGTAATTGGCGACGGCAACTACAGAAATTCTTCGCTGGGCATTACAGGATTGCCATGGAGAAAAGAGGATGAATTACAGCAATTGTGTTCATTCGATATAGGCATTATGCCTATTCCCGATGATGTTTGGTCGAAAGGAAAGTGCGGACTTAAAGGGCTTCAGTATATGGCTCTTGAAATTGCAACGGTAATGTCGCCGGTAGGCGTTAACCGCGATATTATCCGCGACGGAGAAAATGGATTTCTCGCTTCCGGAGTGGAGGAATGGGTAGATAAAGTATCACAACTGATAAACGACAAACAGCTTCGCCTGAAATTAGGCAGTGAAGCACGTAAAACTGTTGAGTCATCCTATTCGGTGAATTCACAAAAGATGCATTATATTCAGGCATTCAATCAACTATTAAGTAATCCAAAAAATTAAATAACATGAAACAAACGGCCCTGACACAAAAACACATTTCGTTGGGAGCGAAAATGGTTGAATTCGCCGGATATAACATGCCGGTTCTGTATACGGGAATCAATGATGAGCACGAAACTGTTCGCAATCATGTAGGGGTTTTTGATGTTTCGCATATGGGAGAATTTATTCTGAAAGGTCCCGGTGCACTCGATCTGATTCAACGGGTTACCAGTAACGATGCATCGAAATTGTACGATGGCAAAGTGCAGTATTCCTGTTTGCCAAATGAAACCGGTGGTATTGTTGACGACCTGCTCGTATACCGGATTGACGAAAACACCTATATGCTTGTGGTAAATGCATCCAATATTGAAAAAGACTGGAAATGGATCATGGATCGAAACACAAACGGCGTTGAAATGCATAATATATCCGGCAAAACATCACTACTTGCCGTTCAGGGGCCCGACGCGGTGAAAACACTGCAGGGTTTAACCGATATGAATCTGTCAGCAATGGAATACTATACTTTCAGTAAAGGTACTTTTGCAGGATGTAGTAACGTGTTGGTTTCGGCGACAGGTTATACCGGCGCAGGGGGATTTGAGATATATTTTGAGAATGAACATGCACATCAGATCTGGGACGCTGTTTTTGAAGCGGGTAAACCTTTTAACATAAAACCTGCCGGACTTGGAGCAAGGGATACACTACGTCTCGAAATGGGATTTTGCCTTTATGGTAATGATATAGATGATACTACATCGCCACTCGAAGCAGGGTTGGGATGGATTACAAAATTCACCAAGGAGTTTACAAACAGTCATAACCTGAAGCAGCAGAAAGCAGCCGGCTTAAACAGAAAACTGGTTGGATTTGAGATGATCGACCGTGGTATACCCCGTCATGGTTACTCTATTCATGACGCCGGTGGAAATGAGATAGGGATAGTAACTTCAGGCACCCAGTCGCCAAGCCTCCAAAAAGCCATTGGTATGGGTTATGTTTCTATGGGTCATGTGCTGGAAGGTTCTGATATTTACATTAAAATAAGAGATAAGAATTTGAAAGCCAATGTGGTAAAAATTCCTTTTTATCAAAAGGCAGAAATTGTATAATTTTGCCCGCGTTGTTTATAAATCACCTGTTTAATTAGTGGCCCGTATGAATAACACGGACCCAGTTTTTTAATATTAATCTCAGATTTGCTGAAAGGTATAGCACTCCAGATTTATCTCCTAAATGACTAAAACAATTGATGTCTGCTTTTCTCCCGCATTGTACCCTTTGTACGATTCGTCCGACAGCATCGTAGTGGTAATTGATATACTTCGTGCAACTTCATCTATTTGTATTGCATTTCATCATGGGGTACGCAGTATAGTGCCTGTTGAAACTATTGAAGAGAGCAGGGCTTACCGCTCCAAAGGTTATCTGGTAGGAGCTGAAAGAAAAGGAGAGATGGTTGAAGGGTTTGATTTCGGGAATTCGCCTTACAGTTATATGGATCCCTCTATCCGTGACCGCGACATAGCCCTTACAACAACTAACGGAACCCAGGCAATAAGAGCTGCGCGTAACGCGTATCAGATTGCCATCGGTTCATTTCTGAATTTCGATGCGCTTTGTACCTGGCTTCAGTCGCAGGACCGCAATGTTATTCTGCTTTGTTCGGGCTGGAAAAACGCGTTTAATTTTGAAGATACGTTGTTTGCCGGAGCGGTTGTGCAACGGTTGTTGCCTTTTTATTCACTGAATGAACACCGTGATTCGGCACTCGCGGCCATGCACCTTTACGACCTTGCAAAAAATGATTTGTATGGCTTTCTCGAAAAATCATCACACCGCAAGCGTCTCGAAAAACTTCATATTGAAGATGACATTACTTTTTGCCTTTCGTTAAACAAAACCGATGTAATCCCGGTGATGGTTGGCGATGCTATTTATAATCTGAACGTTTTACAGTCAATTTAATTTTTTTAAGTTTCTTCAGTTTTAACTTTTCATCTTTTTAAACATTAATTTTTATGAGAAAATTCTTAACGGCTATCTTCATAGCCTTATCAGCTTTTGCTGTTCACAAAAGTTTTTCGTGGGGCTTCTGGGCCCATCAGCGAATCAACAGGATGGCGGTATTTTCGCTGCCGCCAGCAATGTTCGGTTTTTTCAAACATTACATCGATTATGTAACGGTTCATGCCGTTGATCCCGATAAACGCAGGTATGCTGTTGAGGGAGAAGCCGCCTGTCATTACATCGATCTCGACCGGTACGGTGAAAATCCTTTCGACAGCATCCCGCGAAAGTGGAACCAGGCTGTTGCCAAATATTCGGAAGATACTTTATTGGCGCATGGTATTGTACCATGGCATATTGAAAGGATGATGTTTCGTCTTACACAGGCGTTCAGGGAAAGAAACCGGGTTAAGATTTTAAAATACGCTTCCGATCTCGGCCATTATATCGGTGACGCACATGTGCCGCTGCATTGCACCAGCAATTACAATGGCCAACTCACGAACCAGCATGGTATACATGGGTTCTGGGAGTCGAGGATTCCCGAAATTTCAGGTGAAGGATATGATTATATCACAGGACGATGTCGTTATATTACTGATCCGCTTGAGGAGGCATGGACTATTGTTGAAGAAAGTTATGCGGCACATGATTCGGTTTTAAAAACTGAAAAAACACTGAGTGAAAATTTTCCACCCGACCGTAAATTTAGTGTTGAGTTGAAGGGCAAGGTGGCGGTTAAAGTATACAGCCGGGAATATGCGCTGGCATATGAACAACGGCTGAACGGTATGGTTGAGCGCCGCATGCGTGATGCCATTCATGCAACAGCTTCATTCTGGTACACGGCCTGGGTTAATGCCGGCCAGCCCACACTGGAACTTTTGATAAAAGAAATACCTTCCGATACCCTGTATGACAGCTCACCTGAATTTACAAAAAAAATAATTCCTGCCGGTGGCCACATAGATTAATCAGAAGTTTTCTTCTGAATTGTTCACAGTATCTTTACAGGATGAAAAAACCGGATGATTTTACTCAATATAACCGGCAGGCATGGAACGACCTTGTAAGGAAGCAAAACCGGTGGACAGTACCTGCTACAGATGAGATGATTCGCAGTGCCCGGGCGGGAACACTCGATTTGGTGTTAACTCCATCCAAAAAGGTGCCCGCAAACTGGTATCCTGCCAAAGGAAGCAAAGTGCTCGCGCTTGCCAGCGGGGGCGGACAACAGGTTCCATTGATGGCAGCCTATGGCTTTGACGTAACTGTTTTTGATAATTCCGATTTACAGCTGGAACGGGATCTGGAGATGGCAAATAAACATCAGCTGACTATCGTGTGCCACCAGGGCGACATGTCGGACCTTAGTGAATTGGCGGATGAGTCGTTTGATATGGTGTTTAATCCCTGTTCAACCTGTTTTGTTCCCGACGTTGTTAAAGTATATAAAGAAGTTTCCAGGGTATTGAGAAAAGGCGGAATATTCATGACGGGTTTTACCAATCCCGTTTATTATTTATTTGATATCAGGCTTGCCGAAAAGGGCATTTTTACCCTGAAGTATGAAAGCCCGTACAGTGATGCCGAATCGCTCGATCATGACGAACTGAATCATTTTTTATCGGAAAACGAACCTTTGGTTTTTGGCCACAGCCTCGAGGCGCATATAAATGGTCAGCTCGATGCCGGGCTCAGTTTAACGGCTTTGTATGAGGATCACTGGGGTGATAACAATCCGGTGGATAAGTACTTTAAGGCTTTTGTTGCCACCCGGGCTGTTAAAATTTAGTTTGAAACAACTATTTGATACTGAAAATTAGACAATTGTATCTATTCTGACTTTGTTCATTAACAAAGTGCCAGGCAGTATTCATTGCTGTATGAATCATTACTTTTGATGTTCGAACATAATAGAATGGAAGCAGATAAATTCAGAGAGGAGCACGATTATCTTGGTTACCGGCAAATTCCCGATTCGTTGTATTACGGGATTCAGACATTAAGGGCCGTCGAGAATTTCAATATCACCGGTATCCCGGTTTCAAGAGAACCACTCATGATAAAGTCGATGGGCTTTGTTAAAAAAGCGGCTGCCATGGCCAACCGCGATTGTGGTGTATTGCCGGGTGATGTTGCCGGGGCAATTATTTTCGGAGCCGATCAGCTTATTCAGGGTAAATTTCATGATCAGTTTGTTTCCGACATGATACAGGGTGGCGCAGGGACCTCATTCAATATGAATGCCAATGAAGTTATTGCCAATGTGGGCCTCGAACACCTGGGAAGGAAAAAGGGGGATTATACTTTTGTTCATCCGAACAATCATGTAAATTGTTCGCAATCTACCAACGATGCCTATCCAACCGCATTCAGGATTGCACTGTACCGGAAAATAGATA
>CAZPKJ010000168.1:0-1011 GCA_964587075.1 uncultured Flavobacteriaceae bacterium
GTGAATAAGAGCGGGGTTGCCCTCGAGTGTTTGCACCAGGTTGGGTTTGATAGCATCTCGCAGCAATAATGCCATAGCGCCTTCGGCTTTCAGCTGGTGTGCATATACCGGTTTCTTATCGTACGTATATCCGATAAAAATATTTCCGAGTCGTGCCTTCAGGTCGTTGAAATCTTTTGCCAGGCAAATAATAGCCATTACTTCCGAGGCGGCGGTAATGTTAAATCCGTCTTCACGCGGAATGCCATTGGCGCTTCCTCCAATACCAATAATGATGTGTCGCAATGCACGGTCATTCATATCCATCACACGTTTCCAAACTACGGTACGCGGATCGATATTCAGGTTTCGTGATTTACTTTGAATGTTATTGTCGATTAAAGCAGATAATAAATTGTTGGCTTTTTCAATGGCGGAAAAGTCTCCGGTAAAATGCAGGTTAATATCCACCATAGGAATTACCTGGCTGTAACCACCCCCGGCCGCTCCGCCTTTCATTCCGAAAACAGGACCCAGTGACGGCTCGCGTAATACGACCATCGATTTTTTACCAATCTTATTTAATCCATCCGACAGTCCGATTGACACGGTAGTTTTACCTTCACCGGCGGGAGTTGGGTTTATTGCGGAGACCAAAATCAGGTTACCTCTTTTAATTTTATCTTCATCGATGAGCTTCAGTGGTAACTTTGCCTTATACTTTCCATATTGTTCGAGCAGTTCCAGATCGATGTTGAGGCTTCTGGCAATGTCACGAATAGAGCGTATAGGCGCCTGCGTTGCAATTTCGAGGTCGGTCAATGTTTCGGTTTGAATCATAAATTTTTCAGCTGTTTTTTTTCCAGATGTGTGTTTGGTTATCGAGTATTTCTTTCCCCCAGACGGGTACTTTTGATTTGATGGATTCCACTATAAATTGACAGGCACCCATTGCTGCCT
This sequence comes from uncultured Flavobacteriaceae bacterium, assembly GCA_964587075.1. Lineage (GTDB taxonomy): Bacteria > Bacteroidota > Bacteroidia > AKYH767-A > OLB10 > CAZPKJ01. Next base: position 940 of record CAZPKJ010000168.1, read on the forward strand.
CCCTGTGTTTTGAAGAGGTGAATACGAACAATGAGATGGCACCGGCAGGAACTTGGCCGAGGCTGTGATAAA
>CAZPKJ010000168.1:1021-6637 GCA_964587075.1 uncultured Flavobacteriaceae bacterium
ACAAGATAATTCAAATTTCTGAAAAGCCTCCTCGCGGATCCGGTGAATCTCCTGCTCAGCCATTTCGGTATAGGCACTATAATCGATTGCCGTCACCGTTCCCGAAGGCCTTTTATCGGCACGTACCTGTCCAAGGAATATGCTGTGAGCACCAATATCGTGCATAGTGCTATGCTTTTCAATGCTTTCAGCAATTTTATGGGGACTTACAGGACCATCGAAAAAGACGCGCTTTATCTTTTTCTCAACCATGGGTTAAATGATTTTCGGGTTTGAACCAGCTTTCAATTCCCCCTTCAAGGCTTACTATATTCATATTCGGGAATTTCTCACGTAATAACTTAACTGCCAGTCGGCTACGATTGCCTCTGGCACACAAAACCACCCAATTAAGCTCCGGATCCAATTCATTCATCCTGTCGTTGATTTCGGCAAGGGGAATTTTTTTGAAAGTAAAGTTTGTAAGCTCTGGTAATTCATCCGGTTCACGAACGTCTAAAACTGCCGTTTTGTCCGCGGCTTTTAACAGCATTTCAAATTTCTCTCTGTCTATGGATTTAATATCATCTGCGGCATCACAAAAATAATCATAATTCATCGACTCAAATGATTCGCGCGATTCGGGAAAATTATGCCAGAGTATCCTGTTACGCGTAAAATGCCAGGTTGAAAAAGTGCTGTTCAATAAATCTACCGTCAGTAGCGTATTGGCCAGCGGTATACCGGCACCGGTAATTATTTTTATCACTTCCGTGGCCTGTAAAGTACCTATTAGTCCCGGGATCACTCCCGCAACACCGGCATCGGCACAATTTTGAACCGAGCCGGTAACGGGTGGAACGGGAAAGAGACAACGGTATGTTCCACTACGGTTCCCATCATTCAACTGCCTGTTTAATACCGAAACCTGGCCCGAAAAACGGAGTACCGAACCATAAACCAGCGTTTTATTCAGTAAAACACAAACGTCATTCAGCATATAGCGGGTAGCGAAGTTATCGGTTCCGTCAACAATAATATCATAAGATTGTACCAGCTGAAAACAGTTCGTTACATTCAACAACATATGATGCGCATGAATTTCAATATCAGGATTCAAATTATTCAGATGTGCTTTTGCCGTCAATGCCTTGCTTTTTCCTATATCCTGAGCGTTATATAAAACCTGGCGGTGTAAATTGGATATGTCAACATTGTCGTAGTCGGCAACACCAATAGTTCCTACTCCCGCTGCCGCGAGATACAAAAGCACCGGACAGCCCAGTCCCCCCGCTCCTACAACAAGCACTTTCGACGATTTAAGTTTAATCTGTCCGGCTATGCCAATCTCATCGAGGACTATTTGCCGGCTATACCGTTTTTTTTCACTTTCGTGGAGAATTTTCTTCAGATCAACGGGAGTATTGATATTCATAAACGGATGAGTTGTGCCAGCCGGTTTGGGGTCAATATCAATTCGAGTGTGAGGTAACGACAACAGCAGGCTCTGTAATTTGTAAACACCCTTATCAGCAAAATCCAGAATAGTTGGCAATGCCGATTTATGATACAGTCCGAATAACGGTTCAGGTTTATTATTAAAATAAGGGATCACTGCGGAACCGGTCCGGGCTGATTGTATCAAAATCCCGGCGGATTCCCTGTTAATAAAAGGCATATCACAGGCCACGATTAAATTCCAGTCGTTCCTGCTGATGGTTAACCCTGTATGAATTCCGCTCAGTGGTCCCATTCCGGGAATGACATCGTGGTATACGGGTAAACCGAATTTTTTATAATCATCATTATTACTAACTATGAACAAATCATCGAAGCAACCTCGTAAAACATCAATCACATGTTCTACCATAGGCTTTCCGCCTACATCCATTAGTCCTTTATCAGTACCCATTCGCGAACTGGCACCTCCGGCAAGAATGAATGCTGAAATATCTCTTTTTCTCTGATAATCCGCCATTAAAATTCCTATCGTTAACTCTGAATAAATATAAGTTTGATGCCGGCAATAAGTAAAACCATGCCAAGAACTTTCCTCAGGATATCCTGCGAAAGCACACGGCTTCCAATACGTGAGCCGATTAATCCTCCCGCAAAGGCTACTCCTATCCAAATATACAAAACCGGTTCCATATTTACTCCCTTTGTCATAAGGCCTGTTAATCCGGCTGTGGAATTAAGAAAAATGAACAATGCCGAAATCAGTGCCGTTTGTTTCATATCCGTCCATCGCAACATCAAAAGCAGCGGACTTAAAATAATTCCTCCACCTATTCCAATCAATCCTGAAACCAATCCAATAGCGGAACCAATCACCAATGCAAGTACCCGTTTCGGTTCCCTGGTTTCGCCCCGGGCAGGAGGAAAAAATCCAAGCAACCGGATGCATTGAAATAACAACAACACACCTAACACCTGTTTATAAACGCTGCTGTCGAGGCTAATGGTTGCGCCCGCAAAACTAAAGGGGATACTTCCTGCTATGAGCCAGACAAAAAGTTTCACATTGAGTTTTTCTTTTGATGCATATTGCCACCAGGCAACCAGGGCTACGATTATATTCAGGAGGAGAGCCGATGGCCGCATTACATCCGGAGCAAAATGAAAAAGCCCCATCAGCGCCAGATACCCGCTGGCACCCCCATGCCCGACACTCGAATACAGAACAGCGACCAAAAACAGCAGAACCAGAAAAATTAAATCGGGAAACAATTCCATATTCTGATCTTAAGTAATCAATCCTTTTCCAAGCAACATATAATCTGATTTTAAAGGTTTCTGAATATCAAAAAACCTACAAACCCAACAAATGAACTTTAACAACATCTCCTTTTGCCAGATTCGACACGTTTTCACCCACTTCAATCAGGCAGTTCGCCTGGGCAAATGATTTCATAATATAAGAGGCCTGTCCTTCAAGAGGAAATACCTCATCGAAATTGGTGTGCGCCTTGTAAAACACGGTCAACCCGGTTTTTTTTGTAATTGGAAGACCGAGTTTCAGGTTTACTACTGCTTGCCGGGGCTCTTTAATTCCCTGCATTTTCATAACCGCTAATTCAATATATTCATAAAAGCAGGTAAGTGCCGATGCAGGATTTCCGGGAACACCAAAAATTAAGGTTTTTGATTTATATCCGGAATAAAATGGTTTGCCGGGCTTCTGCTTCACCTTATAAAAAATTGTATTCACTCTTTCTTCAACCATCAGCTTGCTTACATAATCGTAATCGCCAACTGAAATGCCACCAGAAAAAATAATGATGTCGCTTTTGGGCAGCGATTTGTGCAACGCCTTGCGTAGTGCCTGAAAATTGTCTTTTACATTTATCTGCGAAATCCGTTGCACTCCGAGCTTTTTTAATGCGGCTGTAAGGGTGGTGCCGTTCGATTCAAAAATTTGTCCCGGCTTAAGTTTACTACCTGGCTTTGCCAGTTCATCACCTGTAATAATCAGGGTAACTTCCGGTTTTTTAAATACTTTCAAGTCAGTTATACCCAGAGAAGTTAAAAACCCCAGGGCGGCCGGGGTAACTAATGTTCCTTTCTTTAAGGCGATAATTCCCTTTTTAATTTCACTTCCTGCTATTCGGATATTGGCGCCCCGTACAATAATATCATCCTTAATTATCAGAGCATTTCGTTCAACATAAACTTTCTCCTGAATAACAACCGTATCTGCGCCATTGGGAATGGGTGCACCTGTAAAAATTCTTACCGCTTGTCCCTTTCGCAACTTTAACTTTGAGTCGGAACCTGCAGCCAGTTCACCGATAATTTCTATATCACGTCGCGATTTAAAGTCACTAAACCTGAAAGCATATCCATCCATGGCCGACTGGTTAAACGGAGGAAGTTTCAATGGTGCTTTAATATCGGCAGCTATTACATAGTCAACAGCTTCGGCAACCTTACGTTCAATAACACCTAAGCAATGTGTATTCTTAAGCAATGCATTTCTGGCTTCCGTAACCGGAATAAAAGTTAATTCATGAGCACGTTTCTTCATGGAAATAGTATTTACTTTCTTTAGCCACCAATTCCCATCATGCTTCTGTTGTGCGATTGGGTTGAATCGAGACCCCAGTTTTCTCCTGTATTTCCTCCCAACATCAGATGTTTGGCCGAAAGGGTATCCCTGATTAACGGAACTATATCGGCTCCCGACCTGAAAGGTGTAAGTATATCGGTTTCGTTTCTGGCAAAAAGACAATTCCGCATTTTACCATCGGCAGTAAGACGAAGCCTGTTACACCCGCTGCAAAAAGGCTCACTCATAGTACTTATAACCGAAAATGTTCCGGCAAAATTCTTAATCCGGTATTTCTTAGTGGTATCGTTGGGGTGGTCGGTTAGTTTCTCAACACTATCAAATCCGCTTTCAATTTTCTCAATAATTTCTTTGTATTTAATTACTTTTCCGGGCTGCCACCGGTTTCCCGGAAAAGGCATAAATTCAATAAAACGTACATGCACGGGAGTTAGTCTCGTCCATTCAACAAATCTGTTGACTTCATCATCATTCACGCCACTCATTACTACCATATTTACCTTAACATGGAAATTCAGATCGAGTAACCTGTTGATATTTTTATAAACTTCAGGAAACTCATCCTTTTGAGTGATGCTGTAAAAAGTTGCCCTGTTTAACGAATCGAGACTAACATTCACCGATCGGATGCCGGCCTTAACAAAATCGCTGGTAAATAAATGAATCCGTGAGCCATTGGTTGTTATGGCCAGTTTCACCGGCAACTTCCCCAGCTCCCTGATTATGGATCCCGCATCTTTTCTCACCAGTGGTTCGCCACCTGTAATACGAATTTTATTGACCCCCTCCGCTACAAATACGCTGGCGATATCAACTATTTCCCTGGCAGTCATCCTGTCGCTGGCGGGCGATTTACAGCCGTCCGAAAATTCCGGCGAAGGAAGACAATATAAACAACGATAGTTGCAACGGTCGGTAAAACTGATCCGCAGGTAATCGTGTATTCGTCCAAACTTGTCTTTGAGCATGGTGAGGTTTAATTTCTCAAATTTACGAAAATTGACAGTAACGGGTACCGCAGGTTTATCCGCCCGAAAAGGGAGGAAGGAGAGCAACTTCATCCTGATCGGTCAAATTGCTGTTGTGATGAATAATGGTCTGGTTTAATGCCACCGAATAATTCAAAGAGGGCAGCTGAGGAAATTTTGCCTCGAGTATCGTCCGCAACTGATTTATATTTTCGGGAGCGGCAACTTCCATCGAATTCATTTTAGTCATTTCGGCTATGGATGCAAAAAACAGGACTTTCATAAGCAATTATTCCCTTTGGTTTTTCTTATGGCAAAATTGACAATAATTTTATGGATGGCATTATTATTTTTATAATTTTGGATATAAACATTTAAAATTCAACCGTCATGAAACGAATTCTATTCTATGTGACATTGTCATTGTTGTACAGCACCGTGATAAAAGCTCAACATACCCGTTGTAACTCAGATGCTTATCAGGCTGAGCAGGAATTGCTTCACCCTGAACTCGTTTTACAACGACTCCAGGGAGAAGCTGAAATTCGAAACCGGTTACTTTCAAATCCCTCCTACCGGGCTGGCATGGTTGTAACCATT
>CAZPKJ010000169.1:0-267 GCA_964587075.1 uncultured Flavobacteriaceae bacterium
TGACTATAAAACTATATTTCAGCACTAATATAACTCTATATAAATGAACTTGATAAAATTAGAGAAGACCAGTTTCATTAGCAGGATGATTTTGTTACCGGATAACGGTCACTCTGCCTGTAACAATTTTATAGGGCTGATACGGCATTTTGCATCGCAACTGATATATATAAACACCTTCTGGTACCGGCACACCGTGATACTTTCCATCCCATGAGTCAGTAAAATTTCCGGTAGTATAAATAGTTTGACCAAACCGGTTCCTGA
>CAZPKJ010000169.1:277-6610 GCA_964587075.1 uncultured Flavobacteriaceae bacterium
TAATTAGTAACATTTACGGAACTTCCAAGCTTAGAGAAGAAGCAAATGCTTTCTCAGATTTTAGAGTAGGAAAGTGGTGGGATTACCTATTAAAATACTTTACACCATTATTATTGGGAGTAAACGCGCTCGGAATAAAAAAGCGGCAGTAACCTGAACAGTCCTCCAGCAAAATATTTTTAACCACGGTCCAGCTACCGCATGAAAGTGTTACTTCAAGTGAAACAGTAACAGCATTAGCTGATGGAAACTGTACCGCCGGACTTAAAACAAACTGATCATTCAATCCGCTTGCCCCAAAATTCCAATGAGCGGCCGTAACAACTGAATCGGAAAGTATTGTAAATGTAACTGGTTCCTGCATACAACTTCCCTCATACACAAAGTCGGCAATGCAATCACAGGTTATATTAGTTACAACTACATTGGCCGTTCCGGTGCAACCATTTCCGTCGGCAACATAAATACTATATGTGCCCGAATCACTTTCAACAATTTCTGGCTGGTATGGCTGACCATTTTGTGTCCATACAACTGTCCAGTTTGATGTATTGAAAAGATTAGTCATATCAACAGTCATCCATGGACAAAGTTGAAAGCTCTGATCAGGCCCCGGATCAGGATTAGGATTTACGGTAACCTGAACTATAGCCGTATCGCTGCACCCGGAAGCGTTTGACGCTATCAGTTGATAGTTGCCCGTTGCGTTCACTGCAGACGGATCCGTTACGGTAACCCCATTCAAAGTCCACTGCGCACTTAATCCCGCAAGGTTATAATATCCGGTAAGATTTGCATACCCACCCTGGCAAAAAGTAACGGTTGAATCTGCTCCAAGTATTGGAACAGAATTGATATTGATGAAAGCTATGGCGGTATCGCTGCAACCTCCGGCATTGGTTGCTATGAGCTGATATTGCCCTGGTGATATAACCATAGAAGGATTACTTACCGGCACGCCTGAAAGGCTCCAGGAAACTGCATAGCCTGAAGTATTGAATAACGCATTTAAGTTTACTCCTGAGTTGGCACATGCAGCAGCACTTTGATCGGGTCCGAGTATTGGTGCAGGAGAAGTTCCTACTATTACCAGAGCCAAATCGGTACAACCATTTGCAGCTGTAGCTGCTAATTGATACGAACCAGGAACCGAAACCATTGCCGGGTTTGCAACCGCATTACCATTGAGTGTCCATACGCCATTCCAGCCGGTGTTGGTAAATATAGTGGATAGGTTGACGGTTGTACCGGGACATATAGAAGCGTTTTGATCAGGGCCAAGATCGGGAGCTGTAAGACTGTTTAATGTGGCAGTAACCTGACCCGAGCAACCGGCGGCATTGGTAACTGTGAGTGTATATACACCTCCCGTTGTTACTGCTGAAGGATTAATGACCGGATTTCCCGACAAGGTCCATACAGCTACCAGCCCGGTGGTATTGTACAACGTTGTAAGGTCTACTGAGGTGTTTGAACAAAAATCAAGAACCTGCGGAGGGCCGGGTACCGGCGCTGAATTGACTGTTACCGTAACCTGTGCCGTATCAGCACAGCCATTCGCATTGGTTGCAATGAGTGTGTAAATACCACCCAATGTAACTGCTGACGGATTTAAAACGGGTGAGCCCATAAAACTCCACGAAGGTGTTAAACCGGTAGTATTGTAAAGTGCCGTCAGGTTTACAGGTATACCATCACAAACCGACGTTGACTGATCGGGACCCAGGTTAGGTGATACTGAAAGACTCAGGGTTACAACGGCAGTGTCGGTGCATCCATTGGCATCGGCAGCTACCAGTGTATAATTCCCGTTTACTACCACTGCCGTGGGATTAAGAACAGGATTTCCGTTAATGGTCCAGGTGGATGTTAAACCTGTTGTATTAAAAACTGTGGTCAGATTGAATGGTGCTACAGTACATCCTATTATTGTTTGATTGGGGCCTAACGAAGGAGGAACTAAATGATTAAGCGTAGCTATAGCCGTGTCGGTACACAAATTGGAATTTTGACCAATTATCTGATAAACCCCGGGTAACGTAGCCGCCTGGACAGCAGCAAAAGTAGTGGGTATTCCATTATACGTCCATGTTTGCGATAACCCTGCTGTTGTGAAAAGCGCAGGCAGGTTCACCGGTATTCCGGGGCAGGCGTCAACAATTTGATCAGGCCCAAGAATGGGTGCAGTGGCCGGATAAATGGTTACATCTATCCAGCCAAAACAAGAAGCATTGCAATTATCTTCCATATAAATATAATATTGTCCCGGTGATGAAACAACACTACCAATTGGCATGAGCATGTTATCGTAGAAAATAACCGTCGGTGGTATTGGAGGACCGGGAACAAATATTCCCAAATCAATGGTACCATTAGGACAAATATATCCTGATGCGCTTCCGTTATTTATACCGCAAGGCGGACAACTTGTTCCGAATCCAATTGTACCCGAACCTACCGAGGTAGCACCAAAACCAGGAGGCCCCGGGATTACTGTGGTGGTATCTGTTAAAGTGTCCTCGATGCAAAGCTGCCAGATACCTGGTGGTGAGAGTGTATTAAATATACTAAAGCCCGGTGGAGTTTGTTGAGGGTCGAACAATCCTGTAAATGGTGGTGCCGCGGTAACAATGGAGTTAATTGCATACCATGAAAAACAGGTACCGGTATAATTTGAGCCCCCGGCACCGTTGTATGATGTTAAATTTAACGTGGTACCATTGGGAGCCACTAAATTCACCACCAGGGTCCAAGGATGACTAGTTTGAATATTGATGCAAACTGAGCCAATAAACATACAAGGAAAGGGCCCTGATACCGGGTCACCCAGACCATAAATTGGCGGATTCATAACTACATTAACCGGCAAACACGTTTGTCCACCTGTAGGAATGACTGTTGTTGGAAAATTAAAAGTTTGCCCGGAAACTTCATTAAAAAAAATCAAGAAAACTACAACGAGCTTAATGCTTGAAATTTTCATGGAATTATTTTTAAACTGTTATTCCATTATTAATACTTTCAAAATCCTGTATCCATTTTCATTTCCAATTCTTAACAGATACAACCCCTGGTCAAGTCCGGAAATACGTATTTTATGATTTGAATCTTTGTGAAGGAGATATGGTGTTAATTTTCCGGTTTGATTATAAATTCTGATCACTTCATTACTCAAAGATTGGTCTGATTCAATATAAAAATCGCGCGAGGCCGGATTGGGATAAACTCGCGCCCCATGATGGAGTGTTACATCCGGTTCTTTTTCATGGCTTGGCCCAACCTGAATACATGGGACATTTACCTGAATGGAATTGGATGATCCTGAACATCCATTGGCATCGGTCATTACGCAATAATAGGCCCCGCGTGTTTTAGCGTAATACCACTGGGTTAATGGCTGCGGTTGTATGGGAGCCGAAAACCGGTACCACAGGTAATTGATACCTCCGGAAGGTGACGGTATTAACTGAACACTGTCGCCCTGGCAAAAAGAAACCGGGCCATTGGCGGTTATTAGCACATTGGGCAAAGGGTTTACAGTTACCGTTACAGAACTGCTGCCGGTTGATCCACAGGGATCGGTAACCGTTACTGTATATATTCCGCCAACACCTATGTTGATGGATTGAGATATCGCTCCGGTACTCCATAAATAAGCGACCCATCCGGGACCTGCATTTAAAACAGTATTCTGGCCCTGACAAAGCACCGTAACGCCCGTTATTACAGGAACCGGAGCAGGTATGAAATTCACAGTGGCTGTTGCTGATCCGCTACATCCGCTGGCCTGTGTAACGGTAACTGTATACGTTCCTGCTGTGTTAACGGTGACAGACTGCGTATTTGCACCATTGCTCCATTGATATGAAATTCCCGGTGAAGCCGTTAATGTGGTATTCTGTCCCGGACAAATACTCACGGCAGGTGGGGTTATAGCCGCTACGGATGCCGGATCATTAATAACAGTGCCGGCGACCGACGAAATCAAAGTACAACCCGTTGAGTCAGCCATCTCAATTCTGTAAGATACACTGTCGTTACAAAGTGCCTGAACTGAAAAATCTGCCCAGGAGGTTGAAGTTGTCGAATCCAGCATGGTCCAGTTTCCCAGGGGATATTCTTTGAATATACGGTAATAGCCACTGTGCGAGCTCAAAGATGGAAATGCAGGGGCCTGCCAGTTCAGCAATGCCAGATGTGAAGTCCCTTCGTCAACATTCAGTTTTAAGTTTGCCATAATATTTGAAAAATTATCGGGAATAAAGGGGAATGAACAATAGGTACCTGTGGCAATTTTGTAATATATAATCTTCTCATTGGCAGTGCCACCAAAAATGTTATTGATGGCGGATGCGGTATGTTGGAAAGTGGTGGCTCCTATACCGGAAGTAACACTGTCGATTAACTGATACGTACCGTTAAAAGAAGCGGCCGCAAATATCCGGTATGACCTGAAATTACCCAGTGAATCATTCGAGGTGGAAGGTGTCCAGGTTAAATTTACACTCCCATCAGGATTTACCGAAGCACACCGGATTACCGGTGGATTCAACTGTATGGAAGGCTTGACAACTATTGACACCATTCTGGTTGTATTGCCGTTTGCCGGACAGTAATTATCGCTGGCCTTAAACAAAAAATAATAGGGCCTTGCAACCATACCACATGGAAGCGACTGGGCAAAAATATGTCCGCAGGTGGTTTGCCACGAGAAATTAACCTGGCCTGCAATATTTACAGTAACCGGTAAAGAAACGTTAAGAACTGCACACGGAGGGTGATCGCAACCCGCTGTGGAATCGACGTAATTTGTTCCAAAATGACTGCTATAGCTTTCGAATTGTATTTGCTGTATGCCGCTATTCTGAAAAAAATCAAAATCAGAAAACGTCAAATTAAAATCCACTCTCTCCCCTGCAACAACCGTGTCGGCATAGTCCACCTGAAGACCCGTGTAAGGGTTTACAAACGGAGCGCTTAACAAAGGCGGATTGTTCAAACCCGACAATAATGCGGGACAATTATTTTCGACACTCATGATCATGGTTCGAAACACTTCAGATACCTTTATGCCACACTTGTATGCTGCAACTTTCCCACTTAAAACAAAACGCCCTCCCGTAAAACTCAAATGCGTAATCAGGCCGGTTCCGGGGTCCAACACCGCGTTGACGTTAGCGGGATTCTGAGTAGTTGAGGGCAACGGTGACGATTGGCTATATCCGGGAGAATGGGTAACTACCCCGCCCATTTCATTTAAAACCTCTCCCCAGAAGTAGCGAAGTGAATCCCTTTCGGGATCGCTGGCGAAAAAACTGAAACTGTTTTCGAATCCTGAGCAACTGATCATGCGCGGACTTTCAACAAAAAATGGTGACGAATCAAAACAGGGATTCATGTTTTGTCCCTGATAGGGGTACATGACTGCCCGGTATCGAAACCCCGTTGAACCCGGATTCTGAACGTTAGTGACGGCACCACTCAAACAACATTCACCCCAGTAAAACGACCAGCCGGCTTGGGGAGGGACACCGGAAAGCGTAACCGGATTTGACTCATATACGTTTTTCTGGATTACTCCATAAATGCCCGACCCACTTGAACATGAATTACATAAGGTAACGCCGTCAGAAAAGTATCCCTGCGGACTGATATCAATTTGCTGTATCAGAGGCATGCTAATCACCGGCACCCCCGGCACCGTGGTATTTAGGTTGATACTGTTGGGAGCGGGAATGCCGTTGCAATCGCGGTAAAAGAAAAGCCGGAATTTATATTGTCCGTTCGGCAAACACTCCCATGTTACTTCGCCCCCTGAACCATGGCTCGCAGAAACATTATGAGGTATCAGAAATAAAAAAGCAATCAAAAAAATAAGGCATGATTTCATGGTTCAGTGGTTTATAAAAATACTATTACATAACTACAATTTTTCTGATGTATCTTTTAAGTTCAGTTCTCACTTCTACCGAGTACATTCCTGCTGAAAGTCCTGTAATGCGTATTTCATCACTTCCATCCACGAAAGTGTTGCTTTGAACAACCCTTCCAAAGTTATCATAAATAATATAGTCGAGCGGAACTGTTTCGGGAAGTACCCTGATGGTGATGTCGCCAGCCGAAGGATTTGGAAACACATCCAATGATTCAGGTAAATTATTGGCAACCATTCCAGCTCTGCACACAATATTAACAAAAATGGCATTACTCCCTTTGGCACAACCATACTGGTTTGTTACAATGCACTTGTATTTTCCCCCGGCGTTTGTAGTATAGACAGGATCTGTAGCTCCGGGAATTATTGATGAATACCGTTTCCATTCGTAAGTATTG
>CAZPKJ010000170.1:0-6459 GCA_964587075.1 uncultured Flavobacteriaceae bacterium
GGATTTACTCCATAGCAATGTATACAGCCAATACTTTTAGAATATTCAGCAATTGATGCCCTTAAATTACAGGTGTTTTATGGATACCTGGCTGTTCAGCAGGCAACCTAAAAACATAAATTGTTGAAATACAATACCATACACATGATTTAAAGGTAATTAAAAGGAATGAACCTTACTCATTGTATGGTTGTGGCAAGTATTAGAGATTGCCTCTCAGACCCTGTTCTCTTTCAATTGCTTCAAAAAGCGCCTTGAAATTCCCTTTTCCAAATGACTTGGCACCTTTACGCTGAATGATTTCAAAAAACAGTGTTGGCCTGTCTTCAACGGGTTTGGTAAATATCTGTAACAAATAGCCCTCATCATCCCTGTCGACCAGGATGCCTAATTTTTTGAGCGATTCGATGTCCTCATCAATCTTTCCAACACGGTCCCGGAGGGTATCATAATATGTAGTCGGAACAGTCAGGAACTCTACTCCCCTGGATGTAAGATCCGAAACGGTTTCAATAATATCGTTGGTAATAATGGCGATATGCTGAACACCCGGTCCCTTGTAAAATTCGAGATATTCATCAATTTGCGATTTCTTTTTCCCTTCGGCCGGTTCATTAATGGGAAATTTAATATATCCATTACCGTTAGCAACCACTTTGCTCATCAGGGCCGAGTATTCGGTTGAAATATCTTCATCATCAAAGGTGATAATGGTTTTAAAACCCATGACATCTTCATAAAATGAAACCCACTCATTCATTTTTCCCAGCTCAACGTTTCCTACACAATGGTCGACATATTGCAGCCCTGTAGATTTAATTTTCTGTTTGCTCGAAGCAGGTACAAAACCCGGTAAAAAAACTCCTTTATAATTTTTTCTTTCAACAAAGGTGTGGATGGTGTCGCCATAAGTGTGAATGGAAGCAGTTTTGACTTCACCATGTTCATCTGTCAGAACTTTAGGTGCTTCAAAACTCTTTGCTCCCCTTGATGTAGTTTCTTTCCATGATTTTTCGGCATCATCAACCCAGAGTGCCAGCACCCGCACCCCGTCGCCGTGTTTAACTATATGCTTATTCAGTTCCGAATCGGGTTGCAGAGGTGTAGTAAGTACAAACCGGACCTTGTTTTGCTGCAGTACATAGGATGCACGGTCACGAACCCCTGTTTCAGGTCCGCAATAAGCTACCAGGCTGAAACCAAAGGCTGCCTGATAATAGTATGCCGACTGCTTGGCGTTTCCTACATAAAATTCGATATGATCGGTACCGTTGAGCGGTAAAAAATCCTTATTTTCAGCTTTGCCGGTTTCTTTTTGTTGGGTAGTAGCAGTTTCCATGACTTCATTATTTAACCACGTAAAGGTCATAATTTTTAAGGAAAATATCAAGTGAATTTCCTGTTCCCGCCATTCACGGGTTCATAACATGAAAATCATTAATAAAGGCTTTAAGAATAAAGACCTTAATCCTTAAAATTCTGGTCGGGATGCATCTGCCAGACAGTAGCAGTTGTGAAAAGTTCATCGATAAAATTCTCCATTTCAATTAAGCTCTTTGGAGGATCGGCATCGTAATGTGTAATTTTTTTTTGCATTCCATTGTACCTCACTTCACTGTACACTGTGGGAAAATCGGTCAGATAAGGATTCCGGTATTCGTTGTTTAATTCAAAATATCCTATAGAGATTGCTTTTTCACCTATGCTTTTAACTTTTTGTTCAGGTAAAAATGTGAAATACCTTCCGATTTTTTCAACATGATCGATACCAACATAGAGAACATACCCCGACTTGTAAATATGAATACTGTAATAAGGACAAACGCCGAAACAACGCGTGCGTTCGAGATAAGCCACAAGTGAATCGCCTGGTTCGGCAGGTATTGCGCTGTTGATGCCCGTGCCTTGTTTTGATGCGGAACAAGCGATTAATGCCAGCAGTAACACAGGGTAAAAAAGAGAGCGGAGAGAAAAATACTTCATGTTTTAGAGTTTCATGAAAGATAAGTAAAATAAACTGAAAAGAAATTATTTCTTCTTAGGCTGAACACCTCTTTCCCTCGCCATTTTTTCAAGTCGTTGCTGAAATTTTGATTTTGTTTGCGATTGCGGTTTTTTCTTGTGCTCCTGAATTTTAGCATGTATGGCATTTTCATCAACTGCAGCACGGAACAGGAACTGCTGTCCGAAACTTATCATGTTTGCAAGGAAATAGTAGTAGCTCAACCCGGCAGAATAATTGTTGAATATCCCTAAAAACATTACCGGCATCAGGTACATAACCCACTTCATCTGGGGGTTGCTTGCTGTCATTTGCGAGTTCATGTACGTGTACAGTAACGTCGACACAGTCATCAGGATGGTAAACAAACTTACGTGGTCACCGTAAAACGGAATGCTGAATGGAAGGTCAAGTATTGAATCGTACGTTGACAGATCGGTAGCCCAGAGAAAACTTTCCTGACGAAGTTCGATAGATGCAGGGAAAAAGCGGAACATAGCAATCAGGATGGGCATCTGCAACAGCATAGGAAAACAACCACCCAGTGGATTTACACCAGCTTTTTTGTACATTGCCATAAGCTCCTGCTGGCTCTTAAGCGGGTCCTCCTTATGTTTTGCCTGAATCTCTTCCATCTCAGGTTTAAGTACCTTCATTTTGGCTGTCGATAAATATGCCTTGTAGGTTAACGGCAACAGCATTAGTTTAATGGCAATGGTCAGAATAAGTATTATAATTCCGTAGTTGAGATCAAACTTGTTTAAAAAGTTAAATATTGGGATAACAATAAATTTATTTACCCATCCGAATATTCCCCATCCCAATGGTACCAGCTTCTCCATTCCCAAATCAAGCTTTTTAAGTGTCTGGTAATGGTTAGGCCCAAAGTAAAAACTCATATCAAAGTGTTCATGGGGTTTGTGTGCGAAAGGAATGGTGAAACTGGCCTGCATGTACTTTGCAAGTGAATCTTTCTTTTCGTGGTGAACAGTCAGAATCTTTGTGGGTTTATCAAATTCGGTTTTTGCAATTAAGCTGGTATTGAAATATTGTTGTTTGAATGAAATCCATTTTACTTTTGTAGTAAGATTTTCCTGGTCATCGCTTGTTTCGGAAAGATAATCGGCCTCATCTCCCGGATATTTGTAATAAATGGTTGAGTTATTTGCCTCAGCGGCCACATCCATTTCTTTCTTGTAAATATTTTGTTTCCAGTTTAGTTCCAGATAACTGAGATTAGGCGCAATTACCCCGTTCATGTCGGATAAGTTGATACTGAAGTCGAGCAGGTAACCCTGTTCAGGAAGACTGTATTCAAAATCAATAAAACCCCTATCGGTTGTGGATAAACGAAAAGTTATTTTACCCGGTTCATTTTTCACAACATTAAAATACATGTTGTTGGTGTTGATCTCGCGGTTTTGCGCGAAAAAGTTGAGTCCGAAAGCTGTGGTGTCGCTCCCAAAAAGTAAAAGAGGTTTCTGGTCAAAGGTTTTATAGTTTTTCAGTTCGGCATTTAATACCCGCCCGCCCTTATTGGTAAAAGTAACTTTTAACACCTCATTTTCCAGGGTGAAAAAGGATTCGGTTCCCTGTGCTGCTGCGGCAAAAGTGCCGAATTTATTAACCAGCATCACTGTTTTCAGCGAGTCCCCGAGATTCAGGGAGTCGGTATGAAAACTCATCGTATCGGGTAAAGAGGGGTCTGATGATACCGCCGGCACGGCCGATTCCGGTTTCTGGTTGCTGATGGCACTCACCGAATCCTGCAATCGCTGTTTTTCAGCCAGCTCTTCGGCTGTGGGTTGATTCATGATACTGAATGTAATAAGTATCACTCCAATCAGTAAAAGTCCAATAATTGAATTACGATCCATTTTCTAAAATAAGTCCGCAAAGATAGTAAATTGCGAAGTTGTGATTCGTTGATGTAGCCTGCTTACCTGGAATGTTCAAGAGCCGCCTTCACAAAACGTACAAATAGCGGATGAGGGTTTTCAACTGTGCTTTTGTATTCAGGATGAAACTGAACACCAATGAACCAGGGATGATTCTTTATTTCTATAATTTCAACCAGATCGCCGTTAGGATTAACCCCTGACGCCAGCATGCCGGCATCCTCGAATTTTTTTAGATACTTGTTATTAAACTCGTACCGGTGACGGTGCCTCTCACTGATCTTCAGCTTTCCGTAAATCTGCGCTGCTTTGGTATTCCTGGTGATATTACATGGATATTCACCCAATCTCATGGTCCCGCCCTTTTTGGTCACTTTTTTCTGTTCCTCCATAATATCAATCACCGGGTATTTGGTACCCGGATTCATCTCCTTTGAATGGGCATCATCCAAGTCAATCACATTTCTGGCAAATTCAATTACAGCGCACTGCATGCCGAGGCAGATTCCAAAAAACGGAACCTTGTTTTCGCGGGCAAAACGGATGGCGGCAATCTTACCTTCAATACCTCTGTCGCCAAAACCCGGGGCTACCAAAATTCCATTCAAATGCTGAAGTTTATCAGCAGCGTTATTATTGTCAATTTTTTCTGAGTGTATCCACTCAACATTCACCCTGGTTTCGTTGGCAACCCCCGAATGTATCAAGGCTTCGGCAATCGATTTATAGGCGTCCTTAAGTTCTATATATTTCCCAATAAGTCCTACAGTAACTTCAGAAGTAGGATTTTTTAATTTTCCCAGAAACGTCTTCCATCCTTCCATGTCGGGTTCCTTTCGGAGTGGCAGTTTTAGTTTTGCTAATACTACCTTGTCGAGCTGTTCCTTGAGCATCAATAAGGGAACATCATAAATGGATGAAGCATCGATGGATTCGATTACCGCGTTTACATTAACATTGCAAAAAAGCGCAATTTTGCGTCTAATTTCTTGGTTAACAGGCTTTTCGGAACGACAAACCAAAATATCGGGCTGTACTCCGTACTCAAGCAGGGTTTTCACCGAATGCTGGGTTGGTTTGGTTTTAAGTTCGCCGGTTACTTTAAGATATGGAAGCAGAGTTAAGTGAATTACCGCGCAACCCGAGCCCTGTTCCCAAATCATTTGCCGCACGGCCTCAATAAAAGGAAGCGATTCAATGTCGCCAACGGTTCCTCCGATTTCAGTTATAATAATTTCATAATCACCAGTTTCTCCCAGAAGTTGGACCCTTCTCTTAATTTCATCAGTAATATGAGGGATCACTTGCACCGTTTTTCCCAGATATGCACCTTCACGTTCTTTATTAATAACCGTTTGATAAATACGGCCGGTTGTTACATTGTTCGACTGGGAGGTAGGGGTATTGAGGAACCGCTCATAATGGCCCAGGTCAAGGTCGGTTTCGGCCCCGTCGTTCGTTACATAACACTCCCCATGCTCATACGGGTTTAAAGTACCCGGATCTACATTGATATAAGGGTCAAGTTTTTGAATGGTAACTGTATACCCTCTTGCTTGCAATAACTTGGCTAATGAAGCGGAGATAATTCCTTTGCCAAGGGATGAGGAAACTCCGCCTGTTACAAATATATATCTTACCGGAGAGGATTTAGGTTCCAAGGCTTTATTGGGTTTAGGGTGTAAAACAAAGGCGCAAAATTAAGGGTTCTAAATTGAAGACCTGAACTTTTTTTTCCGATAGGCGATTTTATTACTAAATTGCTCTTTCAAAACTATCGAACCTGACATTTAGAACCCTTATTCGCTGAATTTTAAGTTGGGAGTTTTGAAATTGGCAGCTAAATCATCTAAACCAGACTAAATCAAATCCTATGAAAAAACTATTCCTTCTCACCGTGGCCACGGTTGGCTTTATTAGTCTTTCGAGGGCACAATGTGTACCTGACCTTACCATTACCGACCCGGGAATTTATCCGGATGTGGTTACAAATTTACCACAGGGTTATGCGGGTGTCTTTTATGATACCGACATCCAGTTGCGTGTAATCCCCGACACTACGGTTATGGGAATTACGGTTGATGTAGTTGATATTACCGTTGACAGCATTGCCGGTTTGCCCGGAGGATTCAGTTATGAGTGTTCACCGCCAAGCTGTGTCTTTCCCGGAGGAGGTAATGGCTGTATGCGTTTGTCGGGAACAAGCGGTACAGCAGGAACCTATGACATAACGGTTCATGTAACCTTACACGGACTGATTTTCGGATTTATTCCGGTTAGTCAGAATTCAGTTATCACCGGGTATCAGGTTATTCTGAACATTCCTCCTCCTGCACCGGTTGCGGTTTTTGCCGCTTCACAAAATACCCTGTGCGAAAATGACGAAGTTACATTTACCGATCAGTCGTCGAATTCACCCGACACCTGGTCGTGGAGTTTTCCGGGAGGGACACCGGCAACCTCCAGTGACCCCAATCCGGTAGTTTCTTATGATTCACCCGGTGTTTATGATGTAACACTTACCGTAAGTAATCCCGGTGGATCCGACGTAATGACCAT
>CAZPKJ010000171.1:0-4775 GCA_964587075.1 uncultured Flavobacteriaceae bacterium
TTTAAATGGGTTTCCTGTAACCAGATACTGATATATCAGCAGGGGCAGGATACAAATTCCGGATACTATCCAAAACAACAACGGTTTTGTGGATTTCAACCGATGATTACCTGATGCCATCATGGCCACAAACAGCGGAACCAACATCAGGGCGTTTGCTGTTCTGAAATTTACCGTAATGGCAATGAGTAAGCAGGCTGCCATTGGCATTTCGAACATCACCATACCTGCAACCAGTAAAAAACCGAATGTTGGTGCCAGTGAATTAATTCTGGTTAATTCTGTTAGGAATGGCGACGAATGTATCATCAGCAACAAAAACACGGCAAACAAAATATGGAGCCAGGTAAACCTTCCGCGATTCAAATATATATCGGCAACGGCCGAAATAATTATCAGCAGCAACAAAACAAGCAACGGGAATCCGAAACTTCTCCTTTCGAGCGGTAGCCATGAGAGCAGGAAAGATGTAGCCGGTGGATACTGGTTGATAATTTTACTGGTTTCCGGCATCAGGTGATACGCGTGCGGGGTAATCATCCACGCGATTTCATTTTCCGAAATTCCATTCGATCGTAATGTGTCAAGCAAACCATATAAATAAGGCATTTCAAAATGGTTTGATGTTACTTTATTCCCGTGAAATGCTTTTGCCAAATTCAGGTATCCGAACTCATCACATCCCACCGGCATTTCATCCAGCGAACGTGCGAACCGGAGCGACGCGCCGCTGCTGACCAAAACAGCAAATAAGATCCAGAATATAATTTTATTTCTCATCATTCAATAACGCCGCTGCTTCAAAAAACCCATATCCGAAATCGGTCAGGCCGGGATCGGATGTAAGAATAATCACCAAATCCTTCCCAATAATATCCCGGTGAGCAAATGTTTCCATCATATCCCCGGTTCTGTTCCTGTTTACATCAAACTTCGATTTCATGTAATACCACACCTCCGAATCAGCTCCGAAACAATTTTGAATAACTTCAAGATCATAAAAATTCCAGATGAAGCTATCGGAGATTATCAAAACATCGGGCCTTGTGCCTTCGGAAAATTGCATGGCCGGGTATGCCAGCACACCCGAAGGCCACTTGCGCATCATGTTTAGCGAAGGGAGATAATCGTCGTCGGTAAAACGCGCTGAATTTGAAACATCCAAATGTGATATCGATGGATTTCGCATATTCATACCGGTAATAGCTTCAGCCGATTTAATGATAGTATCCGAAACCAGGGCGGCGCCATACACCGACCAGTGCGCTCCATACCTGGGAACAACTGCAAACGATACCGTATCGCGAAAAGCTTCGAATACCGGACCCATATCAATCATGGCGATTCGGGATTCATTGAGCAACCGGGTAAAAAATGCTTTGTTCGTGTTCTGTGAGAATACAATTTCATGAGGATAATGGTTCTTGTAAAAACCTGCCTTATTTGGAGCAAAAATTACCAGAACGGGTATTTGATGCGTATTTAAAAAATAAACGGCATTACGAATCGCTTCCGATTTTATCTGCTTTACCGAATCAGTAATCAAATCATCACCTGCAAGCGCCATGGCATACGAAGGGTCGAAAATGAAATTACCGGCACCAAGTACAAGGTTGGTATTGATATTACCAAAAAGTTCATAATCGATTTGATTTCGCAACCTCACCAGCTCACCGTTAAAAGCCATGTTATGCTTCAGGTAATAATCAACTGCTGTTTGAAAGCGTCCTTCGGTCCATTTCTGAAAAGAAAACGATGGCATAGTGCCCGAAACAAAGGCGCCCTGCAAACCTGCCAGTTTAAATGGTTTGAAAAACTGCTGAACAACCGGCAGCAGGGCCAGTATTGCAAACAGGAACAAAAAAACTACCGGCAGCCGCTTATTCATGGTCGGGCAAATATCTTAATTAGTTTTGTAATTTCAGCCCGTGAAAAATTTCAGTTCCCCTGCAGCCATCGCCATCATGGCAACGGTATTTCTTTCAGTTTTTATTATAAGTCGCTGGTGGATGCAAGGGCAAGACATTTCCGCTTTCATAAACGCGGGAAGCGATTACACCAATGTATCGGCCACTCCAACTGAAATTATGGTGCGCCAAGGGCAGGGATATGACGGACAGTTCTACTACAGACTTGCCAACAACCCCACAGATTTTTCTAAAACCCGCTATGGTGTTACACTCGACCACCCGGCCTACCGCGCACAAAGAGCAGGCTACCCGGTTTTGGCGTGGTTATTTTCGTTCGGTGGCCGGCCCCACCAAATACCAATGTCTCTTGTTCTGGTAAATATATTCGCCTTTGCGGGAATATTCTTTTTTACTGCAATGATTACACGAAAACTGGAGGCTGATAAATTACTTGCCTTTTTCCCGTTAGTGCTGTTTGGTATTTACATGGCTGTTGCCAAAGACCTTGCCGAGGTTACCGAGTTGTTTTTTTTCACTGGTACCATTTGGTTTTTATTGGATAAAAAATGGTGGTGGTTTTCCATTTTCAGTACGCTTATGCTGGTAACCCGCGAAACTACACTGGTTGCATTTGTGCCTTTGGCACTCTACCTGTTTTTCAACGAAAAGCAACACCGTTTAACAAGATTTGTACATCTGGCCATCCCCCTGTTGATAGTGCTGACATGGAAGTGTCTGGTACTTGAATTCAGTCGTGAGGCTGAAAGCACTGCCGGGTCAGGAAATATAGGTTTGCCCTTTGCGGGGATATGGAACGGGTTTGTAGCCAATTTCGATTTTTCAACCCCGCAGAAAATCCTCCAGCTTTCGTTCTGGCTGGCTTATTTTATTTGGCAGATATGGTTTGTCGGGCTGGTATTTATAGCCGCTGCTCCCCGGTTTCCCATTCATACAGATTTTATAAAACCTCTCATAATCATTTATGTTTCCTGGTTGTTTTTTGCATTGTGTTTATCAGGAGCTATTTATTCCGACGACTGGTCGTTTGTAAGGGTTTTTTCGTTGTGGAACATGACCGGGCTTTTGATTATGATTTCACAGAATAAAAAACCGGGAAAGCTGTTTGTTATTTACAGTACAATACTGCTGGCTTTGACCATTATAAGGCTGATAATCAAATTGTAACTATTGTAAGTAACGTTGCTGACAGCCTTCAATTAATCGTGTATCTTTGCCCCTTCCAAAATTCTCTTTTGTCAAAACACAGGTGTGCTTTCGTTTCAGGAATGCATAGCACCCAATAAAACAAAGTTGCTATAAGGTGATCTTTAACTCCATTCATTACCTGATTTATCTGCCACTTGTAACGGTTTTGTACTACCTGTTCCCGGTTCGTTACCGCTGGATTTTACTCCTGATAGCCAGTTTCTATTTTTACATGGTATGGGAACCGGTTTACATACTGTTGATCATATTAAGTACCCTGATTGATTTTTACTGCGGGTTAAAAATGGGTGGATTCGCTACAAAAAAAGAACGAAAGCCCTGGCTCATTCTGAGTATGGTTTCGAACCTCGCTATACTGGGTACATTCAAATATTTCAATTTTTTTACCACTTCGGTGAATGATTTATTAACTGCCCTGCATGTTGAGTATCTCTTGCCGGTTTCCAGTTTACTGCTGCCCTTAGGAATTTCTTTTTATACTTTTCAAACCATGAGTTATTCGCTCGATATTTATAAAGGTAAAACCACACCTGAAAAACATTTGGGAAAATTTTCATTGTATGTAACATTTTTTCCCCAGCTGGTTGCCGGGCCCATTGAACGGGCGAAAAGCCTGTTATCGCAATTTCATTTCAATTACAATTTCGATTGGTCAAATATTACATCAGGCTTACGGCTGATCATGCTGGGAATGTTCAAAAAGGTAGTCATTGCCGATCAGCTGAGCCCCATGGTTGGCCATGCATTTAATTCGCCCGAGTCGTCATACGGCATAACCATTTATATTGGATGTATGCTTTTTGTGCAACAGGTTTACTGCGATTTTTCGGGTTATTCGGATATTGCCAAAGGATCAGCCAAGTTGCTTGGTATTGAACTGATGGAAAATTTCAGGTTACCCTTTTACACCAAATCATTTACCGCATTCTGGGCGCAGTGGCACGTTTCGCTTATGAACTGGTTCCGCGACTACATCATGTTCCCATTAGTTAAAGATGGCGTGAAGTGGCCATTCGTGTTTATGATTGTGTTCCTGATTAGCGGCGCATGGCATGGAGCCAACTGGACATTTATTGCATGGGGTGTCTTCAACGGAATATTTGTACTGTATGCCAAAGCTACCTTAAAATACCGGTCGGCTCTGCTCGACAGACTTGGCTTTGCCCGTTTTGTGAATACGCGTCATGTGATTCAATCGCTGAGCATCATTAATGTATTCGCGTTAAGTGGTGTTTTTTTCAGGGCGCGTACTTTAACCGAATCATGGCAACTGATAAATAATCTGTTTACTAATTTTTCACCCGGACTTCAGGTAATCATCGATAACACTTCCAATATACGTCAGGATGTAATATATATGGGCAAAGACGCGGTTACGTTTTACCTGTTGATTTTCTTTATGCTGGTACTCGAGCTATACCAATGGGTATCACGAAAAAAACCCATGGATGAAATGATGAACAGTTTACACATAGTGTGGCGATACTTCATTTACATTGGAGTTATTATTTCCATAATATTAATGTCGAACGTAGCTGAAACCCCATTTATTTATTTCCAATTCTGATTATGACCGGCAGGATTTTAAGATATACCGTTTTTGTTGTTCTGGTGCTCACCGCCGACCAGCTGGTTGGG
>CAZPKJ010000171.1:4785-6437 GCA_964587075.1 uncultured Flavobacteriaceae bacterium
TTCATTGATTTTTTAGCCAGAAAGCAGGTACGCGACAACCGGATAGAATTACTGATTAACAACCGGCTTTCAAGAGATATTTATATCCTGGGGTCATCGAGGGCATTGAATAATTACAATCCAAAAACCATCAGTAAGGCAACCGGACTGACCTGTTATAATCTTGGTGTAAGCGGATCAAACATTACTTTTCATGAAACATTACTTGACTTAATTCTTTCGCGCGACACGCTTCCGCGGATGATTATATACAACATCGATGATTTTGGTACCCTCTATAAAATGGATGGTATTATTTTCCGAAAAGATGTGTTGTATCCGTATGTGGAGAATCATTACGTGAACAAGAGAATTTGTGAAGACAGCGATAAGAATTACATGGCCACTTTGCTGATGAAAACCTACCGTCAGAATGTAAACTTTATTAATGCCCTTAAATACCTGGTTTACGGAAGAGAGGCCATTGATTATAAAACTACAAACTTCGATGCCGATGGCGCAAATTTACTGGTTCAGCGCCCTGAGGATCCAATTCCGGTAATTAGTGATGATCCTCAACCCGGTTTGCCGGAAGCTATGGATAAGAATCATGTGGAATCGTTTATCAGGATCCAGCAAAAGTGCCGTGATCATAATATTACATTAGTGATGGTGATTCCGCCACTACTAAAAAAGCCAACGCATGGATTCAGCGAAGCCATAAATAAACTGGCGTCGGAACAAGTGAAGCTGATCGATTTTACCGGCACTTTGCAGGATACCCGGTACTTTTTCAATAAAGATCATATGAATACTGTTGGGGCAAACATTTTTTCGGAAAAAGTTGCTGATGCACTTTTAAAAGTTTCTCACTGATGGTATTCAGCTCGCCCATATTTTTATTCCTCTTCCTGCCCCTTACATTGCTTTTGGCTTTTTTAAGTCATCGTTACAAATTACGGAACACTATATTGCTTATCCTAAGCATGTTCTTCTACATTTTTGGTGAAGGAGAGTTGATCCTGCTCATGTTTGGATCCATTACCTTAAATTATTTTATAGGTAAGTGGATAGGCCGGGCAAAAACCAAAACCGCGGTGGGAACCGGTATTGCGGTGAACATTCTGGTATTGATTATCTTTAAGTACACCTCCTTTATTATTGAAAATCTAAATTTTGCTTTTGCCACACTGGGGTTTGAGCCTCTTGATCAGGTAACCATCAAACTTCCCGTAGGTATTTCTTTTTATACTTTCCAAAGCATGTCGTACCTGGTTGATGTTTACCGCCGACAGAATGAGCCGCAAAAGTCCTACATCGACCTTGCACTGTATGTATGCCTGTTCCCGCAGCTTATTGCAGGACCCATAGTCAGATATAAAGATGTAGCCGACCAGATAATGGAACGCACCCTAAACTCGAACAAGTTCCGCGAGGGGTTGCAGCGTTTTATTATCGGGTTGGGGAAAAAAGTAATTCTTGCCAATACGCTGGGCTCGGTGGCCGATGTTATTTTTGATTTAAATCCCCTTGAACTTTCATCTGCCACAGCATGGTTTGGAATCTTGTGTTATTCGATGCAGTTATACTTCGACTTTTCGGCCTATTCAGATATGGCCATTGGGTTGGGGAAGATGCTTGGCTTTGATTTTCTGGAAAATTTCCGGTTCCCG
>CAZPKJ010000172.1:0-5437 GCA_964587075.1 uncultured Flavobacteriaceae bacterium
GTACTGTCGGAAGTTATCAGGGTAACCGTATAATTCCCCGAATCGGTGTACATGTGAAGCGGATTCTGAAGCGTGCTGGTAAAGCCATCACCAAAATTCCAGAACCACGACGTAGCGTTGATAGAAGAATCCAGGAACTGAACGAATGTATTGGCACAATTGGTACCTGTCGCCATACCGAAATTGGTAAATGTTCCAGGCACCACAATGTAATCTACTTTAATAAGTGTGTCGGGACAGCCGGCAGCAGTGTAGGAAATCAAAGTAACAGTATATGTACCCGGTACATGGTAGATGTGAGAAGGATTTTCATTGGTCGAAGTTGTTCCATCGCCAAAATGCCACAGCCATGACGTAGCACCGGTTGATTGATTGACAAAATTTACCAGTGACGGGGCGCAAACCGATACCGTAGGTGTCATGAAATCGGAAACAGGCGCATTAACCTGAATGAAACCGGGTTTTACCGTTGTTGTTGAACAACCCGATGCCAAAACACAGGTTAGCGTAACCGTATAGGTTCCTGCCTGTGTGTACAAATGACCTGGATTCTGAAGGTTTGATGTTGTTCCGTCACCAAAATCCCAAATATATGTTGCCGCAACGGTTGATGTAGAAAAATTAACCAGCAACGGCCTGCATCCAATAGGGTCGTTTACATTAATCACCGGAATTACCGGAACTATATTTGGTTTAGATCTTGTGCGTGTGCAACCATTGATATCTACTATAGTCAGTTTGACATTTGCAGCAGGAACCGTTGTGAATACATGAACCGGATTTTGAACCGTGCTGGTATTTCCATCGCCAAAATCCCACAACCATGAAACCGGATTTACACTTAAATCGGTAAACGTTACGGTCATAGGCAAACAACCTGTTGATGGTGTAAATGAGAAGTCGGCAACAGCCTGGTTGGCAGTAATTAAATTTGGTTTGGTGAGGGTTCTGGTGCAGCCATTTGATGTTGCAGATAATGAAACCGAATAAATTCCCGCCGTGGTATACGTTGTTGAAGGATTGGTAGCGGTTGAAGTATTTCCATTCCCGAAATCCCACAGGTATGAAATAGCACCTGTTGAATTGTTAGTAAACTGAACGGTAAAATTTATACATCCTGTTGTATCCTGATTGACTGTGAAGTCGGGAACAGGATTTGAAATTATTACATCAACGGGGCTGGTAAAATCATAGGTGCATCCATCGGTATCAACTACTGTCACCGATACGGTATAAGTTCCTTCAGTGGTATAAAGATGAACCGGATCAAGCTGGGTTGATGTATTTCCATCACCAAAATCCCAAACTGCATTGGTAAACGACGATAAAGGATTCAGGCTAAAGGAAATTGAATCACCTAAACATACATCGGCATCTGAAATAGTGATTGGATTGGTATGGCCAAAAGTTACTGAAGTATTCAGATTTGTCTGACAGCCGTTTGTTGCAGTAAGTAAAACCGATATAATGTAGGTGCCCGGTTGAGTATATGTATGAACCGGATTGGGATCTGTTGAAGTAGTACCATCTCCAAAATCCCAAAAATAACTGGCAACATTTGGAGAAGTATTACTCAAGCTAACGGTGAATGGAGAGCAATTAGAGACTGTTAACGCAGAAATTGGTGAGGCAACAAAAGGTCTCACATCAATAATGGCGTAGGGATTAAACACCTGCATACAACCACCTGCCATCCATGTAACCAGTGTAACGGTATAAATTCCAGGAGCATTATAGGTATGTACCGGGTTTTTCACATCCGACGTATCGCCATCACCAAAGTCCCAGTGCCATGCATTGCTGCCAATTGTTGGATCAGTAAAGCTTACTGTGCCCGGAGGTGTACATACTATAATAGTATCGGGAACTGTAT
Source organism: uncultured Flavobacteriaceae bacterium (assembly GCA_964587075.1). Taxonomy (GTDB): domain Bacteria; phylum Bacteroidota; class Bacteroidia; order AKYH767-A; family OLB10; genus CAZPKJ01. The sequence continues at coordinate 1,874 of CAZPKJ010000172.1, forward strand.
ATGGAGTACTGTCGGTTACAACTTTAATATAAGCAGGTTTTATAATGGTATCCGTGCATCCGTTGGCTGAGGTAACAACCAGTGTTATATCGTAATTACCAATAGCATTATAAATATGATTGACTGTTTGAACAGATGCAGTATTTCCATCTCCCAGTGTCCAGCTCCAGGCCACAGCGGGTGGCGTTGCACTGGCATTAAGCGTTACCGGTAAGGGCGCGCAACCTATTCGCGGGTTTGCCGAAAATCCACCGGTAATATCGTTTACAGTAATTGCCGGGCTCAGAGTAACTGTTTCAGAACATCCGTTAGCCGAATAAGCGGTAAGCGTTACGTTATAAACTCCGGCAGCGGTATATGTTGCCGCAGGAGTGGTGTCGGTAGAAGTGAGTCCATTACCCAGGTTCCATAAATATGAAACGGCCCCGGTTGAATTATTGACAAACGTTGTGGTATGCGGAGCACAACCAACCGCTGCAGACACTGTAAATTGGGGTACCGGTAACGGATCAACCACAATGTAATTGGTCATAGTAGCCGTACCATTGCAACCCGAAGTTGTGGTAACGGTAAGGGTTATATTAAATGACCCCGGAGTCGTATAGGTGTGTGATGGATTTTCAAGTGTACTGGTACCCCCGTCACCAAAATCCCATAACCAGGATGTAGCATTTGAAACCGTGCTGTTGAAATTTGCAGAAAATGGCACGCAGCCCGCCTGACTGTTTACCGTGAAAGTTGGAACCAAAGTAGCGCCAATATTAATAAAAGACTGTTGAACGGAGGTGTCGGTACAACCAAATGCATTGGTTACTATAAGCGAAACCTGATAACTGCCTTGGGCTGAATAGGTATGGCTGGGATTTTCAAGGATCGAAGTATTACCGTCGCCAAAATCCCAATACCAGCTGGTTGCATTGCCGGATGTGCAGGTAAAGTTAAAGAGGGCATTCTGATCACAGGTCGACTGTTGGTTTACCGTGAAAGATGCTGCCGGATAAGGGTGAATGATAATATAGGCGCTTCTTGTTTTAACTTTAGTACAACCATATGAATTGGTTGCAATCAGTTTTACCGTGTAGGTGCCTGGAGTAGAATAGGAATGTACCGGGTTAACTGCCGATGAGGAATTACCGTCGCCAAAATCCCAGATATAACTTAAGGCCCCTGAAGAGAGGTTTGTAAAGGTAACAGCATTGTTGTTGGAGCAGCCAACCAGTGTATCTGCAACAAAATCAGCAATCGGGTCATCAGGAATGAATATATAATCAGTCATGATAAGCGTGTCCCGGTTGCCGGTTAAACTGTTTATTGCAATAAGCCTAATTGTATAATATCCCGAACTGGTGTATACTGTTGTTGGGTCTACCAGTGAGGAAGTGTTTCCGTTACCAAAATCCCAATAATATACATCAGCCTGAGTGGACTGATTCGTAAAATTGACAGTTAATGGGGCACACCCCGACGTGGTGTTGGTTGTAAAATCAGCAACCGGAAATTGTGCATACGACTGCTGAATTCCCGGTAGGAATAAAAAAAGCCCCGTTAAAATGAATAGGGCTTTACTTCCGGCATATCGCCATGCTGTTATTATCATAATTGAAGTTTACATTTAATTCAGCTGGTCAGGCTGAGTAAAATATTGAACAACATAATTTTATTAAGAATACTTACTTGCCTTCATTAGCTCCCCGGGCGTAATTGGAGTTTTTGTCAAAGCTCGAGCCCTGGTTGATAATGGTATTGGTAGCTGAGTACAATTGCGTACCGTCTTTGGTAATCTTCTTAACACGGTAGTATGCAAAACCTGCGGGAGGCGTATGATCCATCCAGCTGTAGAACAGTTCAAGATCTGTACCGATTCCTTCTTTCACACCAACCGATTCAAACATACGGCCATCTGAAGATCTTTCTACAATATAAATACAGTCGGCGGGTTCCTCGCGGGCTGTCCAGTTCACGAACACTTTACCCGAATTATACACTGTTGTATAATTAAAGATATTGGTGCTTTGGGCTGACTGAACGGTGGCTTGTGCCAGCAGATTCGAATTCGCTTCCTGACCATTTACATTACCGGCAACAGCCATTAACATAAAAATGACCAATACTTCAATGAAGAACAAAAAACGAAATGCACCGCCTTGTGCTCCATCACGATTATAATATCGGCGGGGCTTTGAATACATGGCCAGACGGTTTTCTTTAACCATCCTGTAAAATTCGTTTGAGTTTCCTGGGGTTGTCATAATTTTATCCTCCGTTATGAATTTTCAATAGATAATTTACTCTGTTTGATTTTGAATGTTTGGTTCACAAACCGGGAAACTTACACTTGTAAGATTTTACCAATTAATGAACGTTTTTATGAATCGGCCGGTGACTTTTTGGGGCCAACTGGGGTGTCAAACGACATATGGGATTCCAGGGTTACATATTTTATGCGAAATATTCAGGATGCCCTGTTCACCAGCCATGCCTATATATATAGGCGTTAAAAGGAAGAAGAGAACAATTATCAGGCAGGGGTAAACCTTATTGAAAAACCACCGTAGAAGGTCAGGATTTTGAGATGAAAACTTAATAATTGTTACGATGGATGTATTGAATAAGACCATAAAAAAGCTCAGTGAAGAGGAATACCAGGCTCTTTTAATGCAGGTTTCGGGTAAAAAGAAAAACAAGCCCTATTTGGTGCTTGAAACCACCCGCCATAAAGATGTAGCTGATTCCGAAATGATGGAATTGTTGCAGGTAAATGCCAGCACATACTACACATTGAAATCCCGGCTCAATTCAAAAATTGCGGCTATCTTATCCAAAAATGTACAAAACCCCATCAGCTCCCTTATTGATGAGGTTACCCGGGTTCCGGCCAACTTGTACGGGTCCAATAAAGATTTTTCAATCAGGGCCCTCAAGGAACTTGAAAAGCAACTGATAGAGTATGACCTTTCTTCGGAACTTATTGTAGTTTACAAAACACTTGCACAGCTTCACCTGTTCCATGAACAATATGAATACTACGATAACCTTTACAAGAAACATGTAGCATTTTCGCTGGCGGTATCCAAAGCCGAAGGGTTATTTTATACGTATATTAAGAAATGCGGCAACTACCTGTTGTCGGGTTCAAAAACCGACCTCACTGCGATGGGGGTTATCAAGCGTGAAATATCCAATATTTGCGAATTGTATAACTCACACCGGTTGTATGTGATATATAATTTTGTAAAACTCTATCACCTTTGCATTGTTGACGCTTCGGTTCAGGGACTAAAATCAAAGGAACTTGAAATTGAAAATATCCTTCAGGAGATGACCAGGATTTTTCAAAAGTATCATATGGATACTTTTTATCAGAATATTAAGTTCCTCACCGATTTTATGTATTTCGAGTATTATCAGAAGTCGGGAAACCAGGTAAGGGCCGATTATTATCATGAAAAATCGGTTCAGCATATTGATGAACTTTGCCCGAAACACTTTATGTCGTTTCACATTGTTCGCTTCCTGGAAAGTAAGATTGAAAAATACATCAGCGACAATAATGTTGATGCTCTT
>CAZPKJ010000172.1:5447-6382 GCA_964587075.1 uncultured Flavobacteriaceae bacterium
TTGTAAATGTGAATGACAAATTATCGAAACACCTTGATATCGACATTAACGAGACATACCAGTTTGTTACTTTTAAAAAATATCTGGCTATATGCCGGTTCTATCAGCGCGATTACAACGGCGCGGCAAAAACCATTAACGATTTAAGGAATCAGATTTCACTCAAACAACACTTAAAAACTGATGTAGAGTGCAAACTATTTCAGGCGCTTCAATATTGTATAATGGGTGAAGATGGTTTGTGTATGCAGATTATTTCGAGCCTTAAGCGCCAGATCAGGGAAAATGACAGTGAATTCGCCAATGTAAAAGCATTCATCAAACTTATTAAAGCGGCCCTGAAGCCGGCTGATTACCGTAAAAAGGTTAAAAAGATAACTGAAATGTGGAATGAGTTCAATGAAAGCAATAAGGGAGAGGGCAGCATACTCAGTTACGTGGTTCTGGATGAAATAACCATCCGGAAAATGACCAACCCGATCAAGGAATAAAAAAATACTGTTAAACCGCTTCGAGATACTTTTCGCTGAGCGGCTTATTCAGATATTTATGTACATGCGGATTAACCGAAGCCTTGTTAATATCGTCGGGGCTGATGGATGAGGACAGTACTATAACTTTTGATTTGTTTCTTACTGATTCATCCAGGACGGCAAAATCTTCCAGAAAGCCAAACCCGTTTTTTACCGGCATATTCAAGTCCAGGAAAATTATTTCCGGAATCTTTGTGCTGTCGCCCGATACCGACCTGAGATAATCCAGTGCGCTGTCGGCCGAATTTTTTACAACAATATTTTCAGCAAATTTCGACGATGATATAATACGTTCATTGATAAAATTATCAATTTCGTTGTCGTCAATCAGCAAAACGTTTGTAAACCTGGCCATGATTTGCGGATTTAAATTAAAGTAGAAAATTTTGTGGTGATGGGCGG
>CAZPKJ010000173.1:0-6322 GCA_964587075.1 uncultured Flavobacteriaceae bacterium
TTCAGTCCTTTGCTCTACCAACTGAGCTACATCACCGTTTTTAAAGGATTTGATGGCCGCAAAAGTATAACTTTTTTACATACATCGACTAAATATTTATGATTTGTGGTTAATCTTAAATGGATTGTCGCCACCTCCCCTGCCCGCTTCTATGGTTCACTTTTATAACTTTGCCTGAAACAAGTAATATAAGGTGATTAAGTTTATAATTGACTCGGGAAACAGTTACACCAAATTCGGGGTGTACCATCAAAATGAACTAAAAGAATTTTTAATCATTAAGAAAGGTATGGGCAAAGCATGTTCCGAACTTATTGAAAAATACGGAAGCCCGTTTTCGGCTATCTTTTCAAGCGTGAATAATAATGTGGATGCCGATATGGAAGAATTGCGGCAAGCTGGTATTACGCACATTATCACCTTGCGAAGCGGACTGAAAATGCCCATTAAAATTCACTATAAAACCCCCGAAACTTTGGGAAACGACCGGATTGCCAATATGTGCGGAGCCTGGAGCCTGTTTCCTGGCAAAAATGTGCTGGTTGCAGATGCGGGTACCTGTATCAAATATGATCTTCTGACCCGTGCTGGCGACTATTTCGGAGGCGCTATTTCACCCGGCTTAAAAATGCGCTATCAGGCATTATCGAGGTTTACAGCGCGATTACCCAACCTAAAGCCCCGTACCGACTTCCCCGAATTGATTGGCATATCTACCGAAGGATCAATACGTTCGGGTGTTGAAAATGGAATGCTTGCCGAAATGGAAGGAATCTTATCACAATACCGTAATAACTACCCCGACCTCTCAGTTATTGTTACCGGCGGCGACCATGAAAGGTTTGCGGGTAAACTAAAAAGTCCCATCTTTGTGGCCCCAAACCTGACAATTAACGGACTAAAGGTAATTTTAGATAATAATGACCAGTAAATTCAACCGGGCTTTTTATTTGGCCTTTTTAGTGCTCTCATCAGCTTTATATAATTCATTATCAGCACAAACAGGCTCATTGTCGCCTTATTCGCGTTATGGCATCGGCGATATCTCTAAGGAGGGATTTACCAGCCAAGCAGGCATGGGTGGACTCGGGGCAGCATTATCATCACCCAACAGCATCAATATTATTAACCCTGCTTCATATACAGCCGACAGCATGATTGTTTTTGAATTCGGAGCATTTGGTGAAATGCGCAAGCTCGAGCGAAACAGTGGTTCTACCAATCAAAACAGTGCCTCATTCTCCTATTTCAGTCTGGCATTTCCTGTAGTAAGGAACAAGGCTTCGGTAGCATTCGGACTCATCCCTTACTCATCGGTAGGTTACGAAATACAGGTTGATGAAACCGATGTACCTGATATTGGAACCATCCGCTATCTTTATGAAGGCGCCGGCGGTTTTAACAAATTTTTTATTGGTACAGGTGTAAAGCTGGGATCACACCTGAGTCTGGGCATAAACGCATCATACCTGTTTGGTACCATTAATCAAATTAAAAGCATTGAATTTCCTGATGGGGTGAATTTTTTTAATACCCGTTATGTGGATGCGATTACAGCTAAAGGTTTTTATTTTAACTACGGAATTCTTTACGAAGGAACTGTCTTTTCGAACCTTCGCCTTACTGCCGGTATCACAGGAACATATTCCGGTAAGGTAAATGCCGTAAACAATCAATATTATTTCAACTATGTTATATCACCTTTAAGTGGTGGTGAATTATTAAAAGATTCGGTGCAAAATGAACAGCAAGCCAGGGGTAAAATTGCACTTCCTGATAACATACGAGGCGGAATCATGATTGGCAGACCCGGTAAATGGCAGGCCGGCGTTGATGTAGCATATAACAACTGGGCCAACTATGAGAGCTTTGGTTCGAACGATTCCTTAAAAAACAGTTATACCATTCATATTGGCGGAGAAAGAACCGGCGAAAAGGTTATTTATCGTTTGGGCGCCTATTATGGCTCAACCTTTTTAAATCTGAGAAACACACAGTTAGATGAATATGGCATAACTTTTGGATTAGGACTTAACAAATTATTTCCAAAACGGCCGCCATCAGGTATAAACATCGCCATTGAGGCTGGTCGGAGAGGAACCACAAAAAACAACCTGATCAGGGAGCAGTATCTGAAATTACATCTTGGATTTTCACTAACCGACATATGGTTCATTAAACCTAAATACGATTAATCAATACAAATCATGAAAAATAAATTATTCCTTCTGGTATTTATCCTTAACGGAATTTGTGGAATCACATATGCGCAGCCGGTATCCAAATACGGAACCGACAGCATTGCATGCATCACCAATTTGTCGTTGTCAAATGAGTATTTCAAACAACAAAATTATGTGGATGCCATTGATCCCTGGAGATGGATTTTTAATAATTGCCCCGCTGCCTCGAAACGGATTTATCTGAATGGTGTTGCCATGTACGAACAGTTCATTGCCGACGAAAAGGATCCGCGGAAAAAATCCGCACTGATTGATACTTTATTGATGATTTATGATCAGCGAATTACCTATTTCAATGAGGCTGGATTCGTTTTGGGTCGAAAAGGACTGGCGCTTTACGACTATGCTCCATCCAAAAAGGAGGAAATTAAGGCCATCCTTAAACAATCTATTGACGCCGATTCAACAAATTCGGGCCCGGTTGTACTATATAAATATTTCCAGGTAAACACCGAACTCTTCGGCGAAAAGAAAATTACCAAGGAAGACGTGATTGATATTTATGACCAGGTTAGTCAGCTTATAGAGGCCAATTTAGCAGGTCCCGATGGCGAAAATTACGACAAAGCCCGGATGAATGTTGAAACATTTTTCGGCCCTTTTGCCACGTGTGAAGATCTTGTTAATATTTATACTCCAAGATTAAAAGCTACTCCCGAAAACCCTGTTCTCTTAAAAAAGATAGTAAACCTGTTCAGCAAAAAAGGTTGCAACGAAGAGGCCATTTACATGGACGCTGCTGAAAGGCTGAATAAGATTGAACCATCTGCGAAAGCTGCGCTTAGCCTGGCACGTATGTACAATGCGCGAAACATGTCGTCGAAAGCAAACACATTTTACAGTGAAGCCATTGAACTGGAGTCCGACAATGATAAGAAAGCTGCAATGCTTATTGAATATGCCGATTTTAACATGCGTTCGCTGAAGAATTACAGTCAGGCCCGGACGCTGGCTCAAAGGGCCGCTTCGTTACGCCCGAACTGGGGACGTCCGTGGATGTTGATTGGGGATATATATTTCTCCAGTTCTTCCACATGTGACGATGAGTTTAACGGCGCTTCGGTTTTTTGGGCCGCAACTGATAAATACCAAAAAGCAAAATCAATCGACAACTCGATGGCCGATGAAGCAAATAAAAAAATTGCCGCCAATACCAAATACTACCCCAAACAGGAGGATGTATTTTTCAACGGCATGAAAGATGGTGATTCATACACCGTTAAGTGTTGGATAAATGAATCAACTACTGTCAGGTCACGTTGATAACATCTGTAAAAATAGACTATAAAGCTGGGTTTCCCGGCTTTTTTATATTAGCTTTGTTGTTAGTAGTGCTTGGTTCATGTGAAACGGATATTGAAAAAGTAAACCTCATCACCGATAAAAGCACGCTGCCGGTTGAGACGTCAACCGGTCTTACCATTCTCTACAGTGATTCAGGAAGGGTAAAAGTTAAAATCATTACCCCGCTGCTCGAGCGGTTCGACGGCGAAAAGCCCGTTACCGAATTACCAAAAGGTGTCCGTATTGAATTTTACAATGATCAGTTACAGGTAAACTCAACACTTACTTCGGGTTATGCGCTGCGGCGCGATTCGGAACACATCATGGAAGCACGGAACAATGTGATCGTGGTAAATACAAAAGGCGAAAAATTAAATACCGAGCATCTTATCTGGAATGAACGTACTGCAAAAATTTATACCAACGAATACGTAAAAATTACCACCGCCGATAAAATTATTCATGGCAATGGGTTTGAAGCTAATCAGGATTTCACCAATTATAAAATCTTTAAGATTAAAGGAACTATAAACCTGGAAAAAGATGAATACGCTCCGAATCCTTGAAATTTCGTGGCTAATATTTGGAATTGCCGGAATTGGGCTATGCTTATATAATACAGCCACCAGTGGTATTGAAGCCGCCATCTGGCCATTTTTGTTCACGCTGATAGCTGCCGTGTTTTATTTCGTACGCCGAAAACAACGTATTTCATTTGAAAAAAGTCAGCAACAATCAACCGCTGAACAAGAATAAACGTATTGAAAATTAACTTTTTAACGCATACGTTTTTAGTGCCCCGGTCGTTTTTATTATTGATAATTCCGTTGTATCTTCGCGCCCTGTTGCTCCCTTCCCGTATAAAGCGAGTTGTGTGCTATTATAAATAATTCATAATCAGAAATTTAAAAAAGTAAAGAAATGGCAGTTATTGGTAAAATCCGTCAAAGGGCCGGACTACTCATAGGTATTGTCGGATTTAGTTTGGTGGCATTCATCCTTGGTGACCTCCTTACATCGAACCGCAGCTTTTTGTCGGGAAACGACACCAATGTAGCCACTATTGGTGGTAAAGAAATAGATGTTCGTGACTTCGAAGCCAGGGTGAACAAACTGGAAGCTAATTACAGAATGAATACAGGTAATGAGAGCATCGACCAAAGTACTATGGAGTCGCTGCGTGAACAAGCCTGGACTGAATTACTGAACGAAGAAATATTAGCGGTTCAATACCTTAAAACCGGATTGGCTGTAACGCCTGAAGAGGTTTTTGATATGATACAGGGTAAAAACCCGCACCCTCAAATTAAGGATGCATTTAAGGACCCGCAAACCGGTGAGTTTTCACCTGCCAATGTTATCCAGTTTTTGAAAAATATGGATAACGACCCAACCGGAAAAACAAGGGCACAATGGGTGAATTTCGAAAACTACATCCGTGAGGAGCGCCTAAAGGAAAAATACAATGAGATGATCAAACATGGTCTGTTTGTGACATCTGCCGAAGCAAAACAAGCGTACGAAAACCAGAACAAAACAGCCAATGTTCGTTTTGTTGACTTGCTCTTTACCTCTGTTGAAGATACCACTTTGCAAATTGATGATAAGGATTTGCGCGCTTATTATAATGCCAATAAAAATGACTTTAAACAGGAGGCTTCAAGAAAAATTGAATATGTAATTTTTGAAGTTATGCCCAGCGAAGAGGACCGCACCAACACATTGAATAGTATTGTTAAGTTGCGCGACGCTTTCGCGGAAGCTACTGATGACTCGCTTTTTGTCGCGTTAAACGCCGATACCAGGAGTGAGCTCGCCTATTCAAAACAGGGAACACTTTCACCCGTTATAGATACAGTGTTTTTTAATAATGCAGCTGTTGGTACCGTTGTTGGACCCTACGAAGAAAACAACTCCTTTAAACTTTCGAAACTGGTTGAAGTAATTACACAACCTGATTCAATAAAGGTGAGTCATGCTCTGGTTGCATTTGCCGGTGCCGAACGCGCGCCTGCTAACGTTACCCGCACAAAAGAAGAAGCTAAAACCAGGGCCGATAGTTTAATGGCTGTCATAAAAAAGGACCCTAAACTGTACAATGATATTGCAAAAAATCAATCGGATGATGCCGTATCAGCTGAAAAAGAGGGTGACCTTGAGTGGATCACACAGGCAAGCCCTATGGATCCCGCATTTAAAAAAGGCGCTTTTGAAACCGCCAGGGGAAGTGTTTCGCTGGTTGAATCAAATTTTGGTTACCACCTCATCAAGGTGACCGATCAAACAGCTCCGGTTAAGAAAGTAAAAGTGGCCACCATCGACAGAAAAATAAATCCCGGGACAAAAACTTACCAGTCGGTATTTGCTAAAGCTAATGAGTTTGCAGGAAAAAATACAACAATGGAAGCTTTCAATGCCGCAGTTCAGGAGCAGGGTTTAAACAAACGTGTTGCCGAGAATCTGAAAGAAACCGATAAGGCCATTGCGGGACTCGACTCGCCACGCCAGCTTATCCAGTGGGCTTATAGTGCCGAATTAGGTGACGTTTCAAAAACATACGATTTTGGAAACAAGTTCGTAGTTGCAGTACTTGTAGAAGTAAAAGAAAAAGGTATTGCCCCGTTTGAACAGGTTACCGATCTGGTACGCGGTAAAGTGGCAACTGAGAAAAAAGCAGCCATGTTCACTGAAAAATTTAATGCCCAGCTGAAAAATTCAAAAAGCATCGATGACCTTGCCAGCGGACTGGGCCTCCAGGTTAAGAATGCACAGGGTTTAAGCTTCGCCTCTTCTTA
>CAZPKJ010000174.1:0-6276 GCA_964587075.1 uncultured Flavobacteriaceae bacterium
AACTTAATGCGAAATATTTTACTTTTCCGGGCCAGCATACATCTTCCTCATCGTGTAATGTTTTGTTCCACCAATTTGCAAAAATGCTGTTATATTCATGTACGGGTACCGTTAGCCTGAATTTTGTAACAAACTGCGGACTGGCAATTATTTTTGAAAACTTATAAGCCTGTCCGAACAGTGTAAACTGCGCTTTCGATAATAACTGCCGTAACACCCGCTTCTGGTGTTGTTCAGGTGTAAACCGTTCGAAACGGATCTTCGACCGAAGTGCAATTCCACTTTTGATAATGCTACCTAACAGAGGCATTTAAGTTACCTGTTTTATAAATCGATTATGGGAATTTATGCAAAATACCGCAGGCAACAATGGTACCTGCAATTAAAAGTAAACTTAACACAATTACACCAATAAGCCAAATCAGGCCACAACCTGTTCCATGTTGCTGATAACCTCAGTGCCGAATTCACTGCATTTCAATAAGGTTGCACCTTCCATTAATCTGTGAAAATCATAAGTAACTTTTTTATTCCCTATGGCCATTTCAACACCTTTGTAAATTAAGTCAGCAGCTTCCTGCCATCCCAGGTGTTCAAGCATCATGGCGCCCGATAAAATTACCGAGCCCGGATTTACCTTGTCGAGTCCGGCATATTTGGGAGCTGTTCCATGGGTAGCTTCAAAAATAGCATGGCCGGTTACATAATTTATATTGGCTCCTGGAGCAATACCTATTCCGCCAACACATGCTGCCAGGGCATCCGAAATATAATCGCCGTTAAGGTTGAGTGTGGCAATTACCGAATATTCGTCGGGACGTAATAAAATCTGTTGAAGGAATGCATCTGCAATAGAATCTTTGATAATAATTTTCCCTTCGCCGATCGCCTTTTTCATGGCAGCATCGGCCATTTCCTTACCCTTATCGGCAGCAATTTTATCATATTGTTGCCAGGTGAATACTGTTGGGCCGAACTCCGACTCAGCCAGGTCATATCCCCACTGCTTAAATGCACCTTCGGTAAACTTCATTATATTTCCTTTATGAACGAGGGTAACGGATGGTTTTTTATGTGAATGTGCATATTGTATGGCAGCTCTGATCAGGCGTTCACTGCCTTCCTTTGAAACAGGTTTGATTCCGATGGAGGAAGTTTCGGGAAAGCGGATTTTCTTTACCCCCATTTCATTTTTTAAAAATTCAATAACCTTTGAAACTTCTTTAGTGCCCGACATATATTCGATACCGGCATAGATATCCTCGGTGTTTTCCCTGAAAATTACCATATTGGTTTTTTCAGGATTTTTTACCGGTGAAGGAACCCCTTCGAACCATCTTACGGGTCGTAAACAAACGTACAAATCCAGTTCCTGGCGCAAGGCTACGTTCAACGACCGTATTCCTCCTCCCACAGGAGTGGTGAGCGGTCCTTTGATGGCAATCTGATATTCTCTTATGGTTTGAAGCGTTTCTTCAGGAAGCCAGTTGCCGGTTTTATCAAAAGCTTTTTCTCCGGCCAGAACTTCTTTCCAAACAATTCGCCTGTTTCCGTTATACGCATTTTTTACCGCTGCATCAATGACTCTTACTGATGAAGCCCATATATCAGGTCCCGTTCCGTCCCCCTCGATAAAAGGAATTACGGGATTATTTGGTACTGAAAGCTGATTGTTTTTAATGGTTATTTTTTGACCGTCCATGTTGTTTAACGTTGTTTTTTATTGATGATGTAAAATTATATATTTTGGGTTGATTAATGGTAATTTGTCGTTATCAGGGAATGCAATTTTAGCTGGTTGTTAAAAATCAATTTCCAGATCGAACTGCTGCCGCAAAACATTCAATCCTGGGTTTTTCTCAGCCATTTTAGTGTATTTTTCGGCCGGAGTGTATGCAACCTGATTTGTAGCTTCTGATTCTGCGATACGGGCTGAAATTTCTATCGATTTGTTTTGAAGTTCCAGTTTAAAAAATCGCAACAACTCCGGTTTGTTGTCCTGAATATCGTTTTGCTGGATGGAATTATCGACAGGAAATTCGATATGAGATGGATTGATTAAAACCGGTTCATGTTTGCTCAGGGCGGCAGCCAGCTGCTTTCGGCCTTCGCTGTTAATTTTTTTTATAAAAGCTTGCAATGCATGCATTACTTCAGATTCGCCAAATGATTTATCGTGACTGATGGTTTGAAGGTAACTGTTATCATCCTGAAGTGTTACCTGGTCCGTTTTGTCGCCGTTGAGTTGTTGAGAAATGGAAATTGTTGATGCCCGGTTGACCCGCGCGACAGGACTTTTGGCAATAACGGATTCCTCTTTTTGAATTATACCTGTTCCGGCAGGAGGTTGATTGCCTGTTGAAGCGGGCTCTTCGGCTAATGATGCGACAGGTTTTGGATTTTTTAACAAGAGAGCGGATGACGCGTCGCTTTCAGCGGTTTGTTTTACGGTGGACGTGTTTTCAGCTACTTTTTTTTTAAGAGGGGCTTTTCCGGAATTGTTATTCCCCTCGTGAACATCACCTGGCAATTGCTGAAATGTACACATTTTCAGTAAAGCCAGTTCACAATGCAATCGTTGGTTCTGAGCCGCTTTGAACTCAATATCGCAACGATTGGCAAGGTGCAGAAAATGCAAAAGTGCACCAATTTCAAATTGTTTTGACTGCGACAAGTAACGGTCTTTTGTTTTGGCCCCTACTTCCAGCAAGCTTACAGTTTGTGGGTCACGGCTAACCAAAAGGTCGCGGAAATGACCCGCCAGCCCGGTAATAAAATGATGAATGTCGAATCCATCGGTGATTAGTTCATCCAGTAATAATAACGCTCCCGAAAAATCATGATGGAGAATATGATCGGTTACTTTAAAATAATATTCATAATCCAGAATGTTCAAATTGTCGATAACATGCTTATACGTAATTTTATTTCCGGCAAAACTTACAATCTGATCAAAGATTGATAAAGCATCACGTAAAGCTCCATCAGCCTTTTGAGCAATAAGATGCAAAGCTTCAGGGTCGGCTTCCACGGTTTCGCTTTCAGCAATCCATTTCAGATGACTGGCTATGTCGTCGATAGTGATTCTGTTAAAATCAAAAATCTGGCAACGTGATAAAATAGTTGGAATGATTTTGTGTTTTTCGGTTGTGGCCAGTATAAAAATAGCATAGGAGGGAGGCTCCTCCAGTGTTTTAAGGAAGGCGTTAAATGCCGGAGTCGACAGCATGTGCACCTCATCGATAATATAAATCTTAAAATCACCCGACTGGGGCGGATAACGCACCTGATCAACCAGGTTTCGGATATCTTCTACCGAATTATTCGATGCTGCATCCAGCTCAAATATGTTAAGGCTTTGGCCATTATTGAACGAAACGCACGACTCACACGAATTGCACCCCTCCGTGTCGGTTGTGATGTTGGTACAGTTGATCGTTTTAGCCAAAATACGGGCACAGGTGGTTTTACCAACCCCTCTTGGACCACAAAAAAGAAATGCCTGAGCCAGATGCTTGTTTTTAATGGCATTTTTAAGCGTGGTAGTTATAGAATTTTGGCCAACAACGGTATTGAACGTTGCGGGACGATATTTACGGGCAGATACAACAAACTGATCCATAGAAAACTAAATTTGCTATTGTATGCAAAGGTAGACAATTGCAAGGCTAAATGCACAGCCGATGCCAGGATCAATTGCTGAATTTTTACCAAAAAAAACCCGGATTATTGGTCCGGGCTGATGGCATTTTTTCCAGATTATTGTCAATACAGGTGACAAGCCGGTATTAACTATAAATTGTTTAATGAAAGGTTGCCGATACTTTCGTTAAAAGAAGGGCGTTTCCTTTAATTATTACCAACCTGCTCAGGGGAGAAAGGATCAGTTTAGCAGCTTCGCTTTGAACCGCTGCCATGTTATTCTCACTTTTAAGCGACGTATTTATTGCCCCGTAAAGGACTGCTGGATTTACATGATCGGTTCCATCTACGAAGCCGTAAATAGTTACATCCGGTAAAAAAACTACAGCCATCACATCATTTCCCTGGCGTATTCCCTGGTGCAATTTATCTTTTGGGAAAGTAGCTGTGATTTGAACCTCAGGCAGCTGTACCTGGTAAACCGGTTGTTGTGAAAGGATTTTACTTTCATCTGCTTTTAATGGCGAGGCAGTTACCTCAACCAAAGGCAATTCAGCAAGAATGACTATTTCATGATTCCTCATTACGGCTCCGGCCAGTACAGGCCGCATTCCCGAAATTACAATCTCAGGTAACTGAACAAATGGAATCCATTCACCATTATACATGGCCGCACGGGTCACGGAAATGCATTTGTTTCCGTTTTGATCGCCGGAATCGGGAAAGGGAACAGCGGCAAATAGCGCGTTCAGATTAATGCTGATTAGTGAAGCCAGGACGAGAATTTGTACCGTTTTCATTTTTTTTATAGATTATTTAGTGAACTTAATAATGAGCAATACTTCAATGTTTAACCCTAATTCTAATTGATGGGGACAAATGTATAACTTTATATAGTACTATGCAATACATAGTACTATAATTATTTATAAAATATTGATATACAGCAATTAAATTTTTCATTCGGCCTATTTACAAGCGCCATTTAATACCTCTTAAGATGATTTGAGATAAAAAAATGTTACAAATCGGTAAAAAAATAGTTCCATTTGCAGAATAAGCCGAAATTATGATGATTGACCCGGAGGAGTTGAATGCACGCCGGAGGAGGATTGAAGAAATAAGCCGGAAATTTTTCGGAAGGTTGTTTAAGCGGCCTCCCAGGGATATTGACTCGCAGATACGCGAAATGGATGAAGAAGTATTTTCGGGGATTGACTGTACACGGTGTGCCAATTGCTGTAAAACAATTTCACCGGTATTCAAGAATCGTGATATCATCCGGCTGGCGGAACATTTCAGGGTTCGCCCCTCCATTTTTACCGAAAAGTATTTAATGATGGATGAGGAGGGTGATTATGTTCTGAAATCGACTCCCTGCCCGTTTTTAAACAGCGATAATTTATGCACCGTTTACCAGGTACGGCCCCAGGCATGCAGCAGTTATCCGCATACGGGTACCTTACCGGCTTCAAAGTCGGTGAATCTGCTGATCAAAAATTCCGCAGTTTGTCCCGCAGTTTATGAAATCACCGAAAAACTAAAAAAGATATATCATCAAAATGCCAGGTAAAAAACGATTTTATAAATCATAAACCGCATTATTTATTCATATTTGTATGATCTATTTCCTGAAACATACTAGTAAATCCAAATACATTTCCAGAATTCATATTATGAAAAGATACAAGAAACCCAACCTTTCTTTTGGCCTTAAATGGAAGTTGGTATTAACCGTGTTTACGCTTTTGAGTCTGAGTCAGCCGGCACGTGTACAGTCAGCCAACCCGCAATTTGAAAAATTTAAAACGGCGTTTATCGAAAGTTACTGGAAAATATATCCGGTTGAAGCATTGTATGCAGGCTATTATTCTTACGACAGCATACTTACCGTTTATGATGCCGCTTTTTTTGAAATGCGGCGAAGCACCCTGAATGAACTTAAAGAACGAATGAATGAAATAGATGCTGCTTCACTTACTGCCAACGACCGCATAGACTATAAAATTATTTCCGACAGGATTGAAGCCGGCTTATGGTATCTCGATATTTTCAGGGAATATGAGTGGAACCCTTCCTATTATAATCTGGGCGGTGAGTTCACGCAGATCCTTCATGCCAAACACGCCCCGCTTAATGCAAGGCTGAAAGCAATATCCTCAAGACTGCGAAACGTTGAACAATACTTTAGTGTTGCCCGTTCGAACCTTCAAAAAGCAACTCTTGAACATACCGAACTGGCCATTATTCAAACAGAGGGCTCACTGACTGTTTTTGAGAAACTGATCCCCGATTCTGTTAACACTTCAACATTAACCAGCCATGAAAAGAAAAGCCTGAACGACAGGTTGTCGGATGCTGCTGAAAATATACAGGCATACCTGGTATTCCTGCGACAACTAAAATCGGGTTTAAATACCGACAATACCAGGGGATATAGTATCGGAAGGACCCTTTACGAGCAAAAATTCGAATATGACCTGCGGTCGGGCTACACCGCCGATCAGATTTATGAAATCGCCATAGCGCGAAAAGACGAGCTTCATACCAGTATGGCTGAACTGGCACGACAGCTTTGGCCACAGTATCTTGGCAAACAACCTATGCCCGATGATAATGCCGAAGTTATCAGGC
>CAZPKJ010000175.1:0-6240 GCA_964587075.1 uncultured Flavobacteriaceae bacterium
TACCAGACAATACTTTTCACCGGTTGAAGGATTAATATTTTCAAAAAATATCTTGCTCACAGCATCCTGATGCCGGCCGTTGATGTAATTATATATTTTGAACATGGTGGTTTCGGTTGTAAGATACAAAAGTACACATATTACCTTCAGCGTGGCCTGTTAGCGCACGGCCCCCGATTGTGTGAAGTCCTGCCACGATTTCGACTTATAAACATCCTCACCATAATACATGAGTATTTGTTTCAACAGTGCAGGCGGAAGGTAAAATGAAATAGCATCAATCAAATTATTATCCTCATCAAGCAAAGCTATAGTTGGAAGTATCAGATTATTTTTACATAATGCCAGGGCCAGCAAATGAAAAGGCATATGCGGCTGCGACGGGTTTACAAAGTATTGACCCTTAAAAAGGATTGTATCCTTTATTTCGGGGTTGAAGCTTACAAACCGGTATGTAGAATCCGCGTAAGCGAAAACTTCATCATTTATAAAGGATGCGCGTTCCATAACTTTACATGAGTTACACCAGGCGGTATTAATGAATACGAGTGACTTTTTCCGGTCACCCAACTCAACATTGAACGCTTCGGCCGGAGTGAACCAGTTTAATTTTTTTAACTTCTCATTGAGTGTAGTATCGCGAAAAGCGGTTTCAAAATTTTTACTGAAATCATCGTAAGTTGCATTTCGGAATACATTCTCCACAGTGAATATGAGCATGGGTTCAATCTTATTCCGGTCGAGATAACCGGCAGCATGCATGTTAAGCGCGAAGGAATTTTGAAGGGTGTCGTACCCGTTCAGAAATACGGTTGTAGGGTACGATAATTTACCCTGTAGCATTTCAATGGCGAATTCATGTGGAGCCTTTGGGGTGGCCGCGGTAGGCTTATAGGTTTTTCCTAAAAACTGAATGGTATCCTTGCCTTCGGCATTGAATTTTACGGGATAAAAATAGTTGTTTACATATTGGGCAAGGCCCTCATCCGAATAAGTGGTTTTCATCATATGTTTGCACCATCCGCACCAGTCAGTATAGAAATCGAGCAGGATTGGTTTCGGGACCTTACGTGTTTTTTGCATAGCCTCTTCCAGTGTAATCCAGTTTACCAGTCCTTTGGTTTCGGCCGGGGTTTGAGTCATGGCCATGAAAGGGAGCAAGGTAAAAATGATGATAGTGAGTAACTTAATCATAAGAGTAAAATGGTTTGTGATGCAAATTTAATAATTGAATTTGTGAATCCGGTTCATTTGAGCCTTCAGGGGTAAACCTTACTTTTTAGTTTCAGCCTGATTATTTTTACCAGATCAATCCAGCTTACGCTTACAACTGCCACCAAAAAGCAGTTAATGATATCCGACGCGGAAAGTGCATTAAATTCAAAAACATGCATCACGGGGGTTATGGTTAATGAAAGGGCCAGCAATAATAATGTAATGGTAATTATTACTGGTACGAGGTAATTCCTGTAGAATATTGTTTTAAACAGTGGTTCGTGAACCGATCTCCCCGTAAGGGTAAGCAGGATATTCGCTAAAACCAGGGTGGTAAAGATCATGGTGCGCACATAGGTTTCCGACCCGCCTTGTTGAATAAGCAGGTACATGAGCGCCATGAGGCCGGCTACTATGGCAACGCCCTGAACAAGGCTCCCGGCTAATTCTCTCCAGGTGAAAAGGGCGTCGTTCGGTTTACGGGGCGGCTCTAACATCAGTTTGCGGTTCATGGGTTCATTTTCGTAAACAATACTGCATGTGGGTCCCATAATGAGTTCCAGAAAAATTACATGTACGGGTGAAAAAATATTGGGAAATTTCCACCCAAGTATGACTGGCAGGGTTACCATTGAAATTAATGGTATATGAATGGATATAATGTATTGTATGGCTTTTTTCAGGTTGCTGTAAATGTTTCTTCCATATTCAATAGCTACCGTCATTTTCGATAAATCATCGGTGACCAGCACCAGTGATGCTGCTATGCGGGCCACTTCGCTGCCGCGCTTTCCCATAGCAATTCCAATGTTGGCTGCTTTAAGTGCCGGCCCGTCGTTAACACCGTCACCAGTCATGGCAACCACATGACCTGCGTTCTTGAGCGCATTTATTATCCGGAGCTTTTCTTTTGGTTTTACTCTGGCAAATACCGGGTTTTTCCCCGCGGCATCCATTAGCTGGGCATCACTCATTTTTACAATAGCATCGCCGTGAACAACCGACGCGCTGTTTTTAATTCCCACCTGCTCAGCTATGGCAGAAGCAGTTTCGGGATAATCACCGGTAATCATTTTTACTTCAATGCCCGCATCATAGAAAGATTTTATAACCGATGGAATATTTTTTCGCGGCGGGTCATTTAATGCAACCAGCCCCAGGAATTCAAATTCAAAATCCTGTTGCAGCCGGGGTAATGTTCCATTTGTTTCAATCCCTCTGGCCACTGCCAGCACCCGGTAACCTTTTGAGGCGAACTTTTTAAGAACAGCATGAATTTTATTTATCTCGCCACTGTTCAGATTCGATCTTTGAATTATTCCTTCCGGAGCGCCTTTTGTGGCAATTATGTTTTCACCCGAAGCAGTGCGGTAAATATGAGTCATCATTGGATGCGCGCCCGATATCGGATATTCCTTAATTTTGTTGATGCCGGCAGGAAATTCATTTTTCTCCTGAAACTTTTTATGTATTGCCGTTTCCATCGGGTCAAAAGGATCCTCTTCGCATGCCAGCATGGCTACGTACACCAGCCACGATGCCGATCCGGTCATATCGGGCATGTTATTGTCAATGACTACATCCGCCTTAAAGTCATACAGGGAGTCAACATGCATCTGATTTATGGTTATCGTTCCGGTTTTATCGAGACAAATAACAGTGGCCGCGCCAAGTGACTCCACAGTTTGAGGGTGTTTGGCTAAGATGTGCTGCTTAATCATTTTGTATGCACCCAGGGCCATAAAGGTGGATAATGCAACCGGTATCTCCTCAGGTAAAACAGCCATGGCCAGCGTGAGACCATGCATTAAACTGTCAAGTACATTACCCGACATTAAAAAGTTTATGAGCCACACCACTACAAAAGCTGCAATACCGAAAAATGCCATAAGCTTAACAAAGTTGCTTACCTGCTTTTGCAGCGGCGTTTTTCCTTTGATGGTTTCATCCATCAGGGTACCCAGTTCACCTGCTCTGGTATGTTTCCCGACAGCAGTAACACGCGCCCATGCCATTCCCGAAGTAACCGTTGTACCCGAGTAAATCATTTCACCCGGATTTTGTTTCTCAACAGCCAGCGACTCACCGGTAAGGATTGATTCATCTACCGAAAAATCATTCAGCTCGGTAATTTCTCCATCAGCGCTTACCAGCTGACCCTCATTTACCATCATTAAGTCATCAACCACTAATTCATCTTTATCGATTTGTTGCTGCCTTCCGTTTCGAAGTACGGTTATTTGCTGTTGGGTAAGTTTGTTCAGCGCCCTCAGTGCCGACTCGCTTCTTTTTTGCTGGTATGCCGACATACCGGCTACCAGTAATATAGCTCCGGCCATGATAATTCCTTCCGTATACTGCCCCATCACAAAGTAAAATGCAGCAGCCGTCAGCAATAAAATAACCATGGGCTCTTTTATGATTTCTTTTATAACGGAAGGTTGGTTTACAGCCATAAATTATGTAAAGCGGGTTAGCAGCCCTTCATGAACAGCCAGTAGTGTTTAAAAAGTCCAATTGCATAAAAGTTTTCCTTTCGGGGAATGTTTTTGTACAGTGAATACATTGAATGACAAATATATATAATGGAATCATGCTTTACAACATTGTTTATTTCTTAAAGTGTAAGTTACACAAACCATGTTGACCGATTCACTATTTTTACAACAAATTAACAGGATGAAAACTATACATGTATTGATATTTATCACAGTTGTCGTCACCATTTTCACGGGATGCAAAAAAGATGAGGACGATGACAACACCGTTCCCTCCGGTCGTATATCGGGCCAGCTCAAGCTGACCGATGAATTTGGTTACGATTTGCCTTCGCACAGCAATGTAAAGGTAACGGCCAACTCGGGTGAATTTGGGATTAGCAGCACGGGAGGTATGTACCAGATAACCGGGCTTACAACGGGAACCTATACATTGTCGTATGAACATGCGGATATCGGAACCTTTAAAAAGTTCAATATTGTTGTAAGCTCGGGTTCAAACGGAACTACATTAAACGGAATCGATTTTCTCGGAGCCAAAAGCACTACCGTGATCAGCAATTTTTCGGCATCTGTGAATCCTTCCGATTCCACATTAACATTTGGATGCAATGTTAATCCGGTACCTGATGCGACCCATCCGCGAGCCTTTCGCCTGTTTTTTGCTAAAACCTCACAGGTAAGTTACACAAACTATTTATATACTCCTTCCAATACATGGGTCTCAACAACCGGATCAGGAAATGTAACCGGCTTTCAAAGGGACCTTCTGCTGCAAAACGGATTCACTCCGGGTGATTCCGTTTATGTTATAGCTTATGGTGAGTCAATCCGCACCAATGTGTATACTGTTCCGGGAGAATCCAAAAAAAACTATCCTAACTTAAACTCGGCATCGCCTTCGAATACATCAGGTATCATTTTGCCTTAGGGAGTACATGTTCATCATTTAAATATTTTTACAATCACGTATCCGGTTTATCCACCTGAATTTTTAGCGCGCATGCAGCAGCGGCTGGGGCCGGATTACGATTCTTTTATAGTATCGCTTTCCGAACCTCCGCCGGTTTCGGTAAGGCTGAACCGGGGCAAGCCGGCTGATAAATTCAATGATTACGAAAAAGTTCCATGGGCAAATGATGCCTTTTACTTACCTGAACGTATTTCGTTTACGCTCGATCCGTTATTTCATGCCGGTTGTTATTATGTGCAGGAGGCAAGTTCAATGTTTTTGTCGCAGGCACTCAATATCGCTTTCGCGGATGGTTCACCGCTGCGGATTCTTGACCTATGTGCGTCACCCGGAGGCAAATCGACACATATCGCATCGCGGATGCCCGCCGGCAGCTTATTGGTTGCCAATGAAATTATTCCTTCGCGAAATAAAATACTGCAACATAACCTGATTAAATGGGGAAATCCAAATGTAATAGTAACTCAAAACAGCGCGGCCGACTTTAACCGGTTGCCCGGATTTTTTGACCTGATACTTGTTGATGCTCCTTGCAGCGGTGAGGGCCTTTTCCGAAAAGATGCTGACGCTGTTGCGGAGTGGAGCGCAGCTTCGGTTGATCATTGCGCTTTCAGGCAAAGTTCGATTCTCGACGATGTCGCGGGAAGTTTAAAGGAGTGCGGGATATTGATATATTGCACCTGCACTTTTGAAGATTCCGAGAATGATAAACAGGCTGAAAGGCTGATTAATAAACAACAATTTCAAAAAGTCGATATCCCGGGCATCCATTCGGGTATTACCGCTACCGGTTATGGATACGCGTTTTATCCTCATCTGATAAAGGGTGAAGGGTTTTATCTCGCAATGCTTAAAAATTTAAAACATAATCAGGGAAGTTATACAAAAAACAAATCGAAACTTTCGGGTTTATTTTCAAAACACTTTAAAAATTATCTTACAGGGCACGATCAATTTTCGGGTTTCGAAAAAGACAACGAATTGTATGCGATTCCACAAAACATAGCAGACGATTTTCAGATTTTGTCTAAAAATTTATACATTCGGCAGGCAGGAATTAAACTGGGTAAACTGATGAATGGTGAAATTATACCATCGCACCAGCTGGCACTGTCAACTTCAATTTTAGCAGGGCTGCCATCAATCGGCCTGAATGTAAAGGATGCGTTACATTATTTGCGAAATGAAATACCTTCAGTTGGGTCATATACACCCGGATGGTATCTGGCACAATATGATGGATTCAATCTCGGGTGGATGAAAGTTTTACGGAACAGGATTAATAACTACTTTCCCAGGGAATTCAGAATTCTGAAAAGATAATTTCAAAATTAACCGGAACCGGTCAAAATCATGAAAGCATATAAACAGGACGAAGCATACCGGGTGTTGCAGAAAGATGCTGTAATGGCAAAAATTATCCGGACCACCGGTAAACTGCAGCAGGTAAAACAACAGGATGTTTATTTTTCACTTCTTCGTTCCATTACCAGCCAGCAATTATCTACCAAAGCGGCCGATACCATCTTTAACCGTTTCCTCGATATTTTTCCC
>CAZPKJ010000176.1:0-6135 GCA_964587075.1 uncultured Flavobacteriaceae bacterium
TCTTGAATTGTGACGTAGTCTTTTTATTCCATTGTCTTTAATTTGCCGGACCCTTTCGCGGGTCATATCAAGTTTCATACTGATTTCTTCAAGCGTATGGGCACGCTGATGGCCGATTCCGTAAAATAATTTCAATACATCACTTTCTTTCGACGGCAACGTATTTAGCGAGCGGATGATATCCTGCTGCATCGATTCAGCAATCATTTCATTGTCGGCCGACGGAGAGTTTGGATTTGATAAAACATCCAACAGGTTACTCTGGTCATCTTTACTATCGAAGGGTGCATCCACTGAAACGGCCCTGCCTGAAACACCCAGTGTATCCGAAACCTGGTCTTCCGACATTTCCAGAATTTGTGAAAGTTCTTCAGCGCTGGGTTCACGCTCATACTTCTGCTCCAGCTGAACAAATGCTTTTTTAATCTTGTTAAGGGCACCTAACTTATTCAATGGCAACCTTACAATTCGGGCTTGTTCGGCCAAAGCCTGCAGGATCGATTGACGGATCCACCAGACCGCGTAAGAAATGAACTTAAAGCCTTTGGTTTCGTCAAACTTTTTTGCTGCCTTAATTAATCCGAGATTTCCTTCATTAATCAGGTCAAGAAGGCTAAGTCCTTGATTTTGATACTGTTTAGCAACAGATACCACAAATCTGAGATTGGCCCGTACCAGTTTATCAAGTGCCGCAGCATCACCTTCCCTGATTTTCTGAGCCAGAATAGGCTCCTCAGAAGGAGCAATCATGGATTCGCGACCGATCTCCTGAAGATACTTCTCGAGGGACGCGCTGTCGCGATTGGTTATGGATGGGGTAATTTTTAGTTGTCTCATGTAGTGCGTTTAGTTAGTTCAAATTCACGTGAAAAGGTAACAAATTTAGTGCCATATAGTTTCCCGACCCGCAAATATTTTCACTTTAATTTTCTCTGCAAAAATCGGTGGTTTTAGGACATGTTTAACGAAACTTCAAAATTATTTAGTGTGTTTTATGTAATAATATCAAAACCTCGGTTATCAACAGTTGTTCATAACCGAGGTTCTTCCCGGCGAAATGGTATTGAAATGATATATCATTGCAATAAATCAACAATTTATGATTCCAGTTGCACGTGAGCAACCAAAGCGCTAATTTCGGTGTCATTAACAATCAGAATTTTAACAACTTCTAAACAACAAATCCCCAAACATGAAAAAAGTATTATTCATCCTGATCCTTTTACTCTCAGGTTCATCCATACTGATGGCCACAGGTACGCCCAAAAGGGATCAATTCAGGTTGCCTGCCGGTGTAAAAACCGATGATATGATTCCGGGCACCCTGATAGTCAGGATAAAGCCTGAATACAGGCAGGTTTCCCGTGCAAACGGCGTTGAAATAAGCAGTCTGAATGAAGTATTTTCAAGGATTGGTGTCACCGGAGTAACCAAAGTATTTCCAAATAAGCGCGAACCGGCTGTTGAAAGAAATGCGCAGGGACAAAAAATGATTGATTTGTCACTTATCTACAAAGTCACTTATACTTCTGGTCAAAACATAGAAAAAGTGATCAATGCTATTCTGGCAACCGGAACCGTTGAATATGCCGAGCCAAAGTATCTTCCCAAACTGACTTTCACACCAAATGATCCAAACCTGGGGCTTCAGTACTTCCTGGGTAAGATCCAGGCTTATGCCGCATGGGATATTGCCCAGGGCGACACCAACGTAGTTATTGGAATCACCGATACCGGCGGCGATCTCGACCATCCCGATCTCGAACCAAATTTAAAATATAATTACAATGACCCGGTTGATGGTATCGACAATGATAACGATGGTTACATTGATAACTGGAGAGGCTGGGACCTTGGCGAGAATGATAATAATCCATCGGTGAATGTTAACAATCACGGTTCACACGTTTCGGGATGTGCTGCGGCAGCAACCAACAATGGCGCGGGTGTGGCCTCACCGGGTTTTAACTGCAAATACCTCCCGGTTAAAATTTCCGATGCCTCAGGTGCCTTGTCAGAGGCTTACGAGGGTATTGTTTATGCCGCTGACGCGGGATGCAATATCATTAATTGCTCATGGGGCGGACCCGGAGGCAGTTCATTCGGACAAAACATAATTGACTATGCCACTATCAACCAGGATGCCCTGGTAATAGCTTCTGCCGGTAACGATAATAACGAAAATGCTTTTTATCCCGCTTCTTTCCGTAATGTACTTTCAGTAGGATCCACTACGAACAGTGATGCCAAATCATCCTTTTCAAACTACGGTGCCAACATCGATGTTTGTGCCCCTGGCTCCAATATTTACACGGCCATGTCGAACAATACCTATGGATACATGAGCGGAACCTCTATGGCAGGTCCCGTTTGCGCCGGTGCGGCCGCCATTGTAAAGTCGCACTTCCCCTCCTACACCGCATTACAGGTAGGCGAACGTATTCGGGTAACATGCGATAACATTTATGGTATTCCGAGTAATAACGCGTATTTGAACAAGCTTGGCAAAGGACGAATCAATATGTTCAGGGCTCTCACCGAAAGCAGCCCGTCGGTACGAATGACAAACATTATTACTACTGACGGAAATGACGACGCTTTTGTAATTGGCGATACCGTACAGATTACCGGTGATATTACCAACTACCTCGATCCTACCACTAACCTGGATATTGTTATTTCAACTACATCGCCATGGGTAACCATTGTCGACAACAACCATTTTGTAGGGGCGCTTGGTACACTTGCAACCGTTGATAACAATAACGACCCGTTCCTCATAAAAATCAATGCGGGTGCTCCGCAAAACCATAAGGTAACGGTAAAAATCGATTTTACCGATGGCAGCTACACCGACTTTCAGATCATTGATATCATCGTGAATGTTGATTATATCAATATTACCATTAACCAGGTGCTCACAACAAATACTTCTAAAGGAAGGTTATGTTATAACGGTACCGGACAAACGGAAGGCCTCGGATTTACCTATAGTGGAGAAAACCTTGTGTATGAAGCCGGATTAATGATTGGACAAAGTTCAACGAAGGTTTCCGATAACGTACGTGGAGCTACCGGCAACGATAACGATTTTCAATCGGTACAGGTTATACAACGGCAAATTCCATCGGTACAGTCGGAATTTGATTTGTTTGGAAGATTCAATGACAACAGTGCCGCATCGGTAATTCCGGTTGTGGTCGGGCATAAATCCTATTCTTGGAGCACTCCAGGCGATGACAAGTTTCACATTTTCGAATATGTCATAAAAAACAACGGCACTTCGCAGCTGTCGAACATATGGGCCGGAATATTCAGCGACTGGGATATTCAGGATTACAATCTAAATAAATCTGACGAAAATCCTGCATTGAAGATGGGTTATATTTACAATACCACTCCAACAGGATTATGGGCAGGGATAAAAGTTCTCACCCCGACACCATTTAATCACTATGCCATCGACAATGTTGCCGGGCAGGGAGGTGTTAATATGACCGATGGTTATGATACCGGTGAAAAATATACAACGTTGTCGACACCCAGGGCTCAGGCCGGTGTAAACGGAGGTGGAAACGACGTGATCGATGTTGTTAGCACGGGGCCATTTACCCTGGCAGCGGGCGATTCGGTTACCGTTGCTTTTGCACTTATTGCAGGTGATGATTTGAATGACCTTAACGCCAGTGCGGGCAACGCCCAAATTAAATATGACGGACTAACTTCTATTGGTGAAAATCCGATGTTGAATAGTGTTGTTTCGGTATATCCTAACCCGGCAAATCAATTCATCACTATAAACAGCCAGCAGCAGATACAGCGTTATGAGATACTGGATATTACAGGTCGTATCGTACTGGCCCAACCGGCAAAGGTTAACCAGATTCATACCGTAACAATAAATACCCAAAATCTTTCGGAAGGAACCTATTTTGTAGTTGTTTACAATGAAAAAGGGAATTCCGTGACCAAGTTTGTAAAAGAATAACATTTCCCCTGTTCCGCTTCACTGCCAAAATAAACTGTCGTGAAGTAACAGCCTTTAGTACGGTCCTGCTGCATTATCCTACCCGCCCTGCCTAGCGCAGGGCTTTTTTTTGCCACACCAAAAGATAAATTATTGTTAATTTTGACCTAAATAACGGAAATTATGAGTCTAAAGGGAATAATGGCCATCAGTGGTATGCCGGGCCTGTTTAAAGTGGTTGCTCAAACCAAAAACGGATTTATCGTTGAATCGCTGACCGACAAAAAGCGGTTACCGGTTGATGCTACCAAACAGATCAGCATGCTGGAAGATATCAGCATATATACTCAATCGGATGACTTGCCATTGAAAGAGGTTTTCGGAAAGATGAAAGATTTTGCCGGCAATGGAACCATTGTTAATGCAAAAGCCGATGCGAAAGAACTAAAATCATTCTTTAAAAGTATTGTTCCCGAGTTTGACGAAAACAGGGTTTATCAGTCTGATATCAGGAAAATGATAAACTGGTTTCACCTGGTGAAAGATTTACCCGAAGAGGCAGAAACTGAAAATACTGAAACCGTAAACCCGGGTAATGAGGAGTCCTCTGGCGACGAAAAGGACTAATGATTGATCATGTAATAGTTGAATTCAACCGAATAATCAAAATCTCTAATTCATTTTTATGACAATTTTTTCCGAAACCCAGTCCACCACATCTCACACCTCTAAGAGAAATTTTGTACCTGAAAAACTCGTTGTTGATTCCTGGCAATCGGTTGCTCCCTTTTTTGAGGAGTTAAAATCAAGAGATATACAAAGTGCCGGCGAATTGCATAGATGGTTACTTGATAAAAGCGAACTTGAATCGGTCATACAGGAAGATCTGGCCTGGCGTTATATCCGCATGAGTTGCGATACTTCAAACAAGGACTACCTGGATGCCTTTAACCTTTTTGTTTCCTCTATTGAGCCTGAAATTTCGCCCTACACAAACGCGTTGAACCAAAAACTGCTGGCTTCACCCTATATCAACGACCTGAATGATGTCAGGCTCAACATCATGCTTCGTACCATCCGGAAACAGGTTGAAATTTTCAGGGAGGAAAATATCCCGTTGTTTGCTGAACTTCAGCAAAAGGAACAGGTTTACGCCACCATTACAGGAGCAATGACTATTGAAGTTG
The DNA here is from genome assembly GCA_964587075.1 of uncultured Flavobacteriaceae bacterium. GTDB lineage: Bacteria > Bacteroidota > Bacteroidia > AKYH767-A > OLB10 > CAZPKJ01. The sequence goes on from CAZPKJ010000176.1 coordinate 5,155, forward strand.
ATGGCAAGGAAATAACCATGCAACAGGCTTCGAATTATTTGAAAAACACCGACCGTCAGGTACGTGAAAAAGTATATAAGCAATTAACTACCCGCAGACTTGCCGATAAGCAAAAGCTGGATAACTTATTTGACGAACTGGTTGCTTTGCGCCACAGGATCGCGCTGAATGCCGGTTTTGAAAACTTCCGTGACTATATGTTTGCAGCATTGGGACGGTTTGATTATACCCCTGACGATTGTTTCCGGTTTCACAAAGCCATATCCGAAGAGCTCATGCCGCTGGTAAATGAACTCATGATAAAAAGGAAAACTGCATTGAGCTTCGAACAACTTAAACCATGGGATCTGGATGTGGATGTGCAAGGACTGCCAGCTCCGAAACCTTTCGAAGGCAGCGATGAAATCATGTCGAAAACCATAAAATGCTTCGACTCCATTCATCCTTTTCTGGGTGAGTGCATAGAAACACTGCGCTCCATGAAGCGTGTCGACCTCGAGTCGCGTAAGGGTAAAGCTCCGGGTGGTTTTAATTATCCGCTTTATGAATCGGGTGTCCCGTTTATTTTTATGAATGCTACCAATTCGCTTCGCGACCTGGTTACCATTGTTCATGAGGGCGGCCATGCCGTACATTCAATCCTTACCAAAGATCTCGAATACGTTGAATTCAGAAGTACCCCATCGGAGGTCGCTGAACTGGCATCCATGTCGATGGAACTGATTTCAATGGAACACTGGGAATATTTTTTCGAAGATGCCGCTGAACTAAAAAGGGCAAGAGTGCAACACCTTGAAAAACTCATCGAATCTATTCCCTGGATCGCAGCTATTGACAAATTTCAACACTGGATTTATACGAATCCCGGTCATACTGCTCAGCAACGAAGCGACCAGTGGGAATCTGTATTCAAAGAATTCTCTTCGTCAGTAATAAACTGGGACGGCAATCAGGAATCGTTTCGTTTTGCCTGGCAAAAAC
>CAZPKJ010000177.1:0-6041 GCA_964587075.1 uncultured Flavobacteriaceae bacterium
GTGACCCAACACATGTGGCTACCCGGTAGCTGAAGTTAATTGTATAAAATTTATTGATCGTAAAATTGATGGTTGTTCCTGTCGCGAAAGCTCCATCATACTTGCCATTGGTATTGAAGCGGCCACACTGCGGGCCCGCATTGCCTCCTGTAGTTGAAAGAACCGGGGTGTTGGTTGGCCCGCTTCTGTATAAAAATACAGGATCAGCCGGCTCGAACCCCGACTGGAACATTACCGTTTGCGCAACCGATGAAACAGAAAATGCTACCGCGAAAATAAAAATGATAGCCTTTTGAAATAACTTCAAATAATTCATAAATAAATAATGGGTTTATGGAAAGAAATACTATTTCTCGGGCTCTTCAAAGCCTTGTTCTTCTTTTTTTATGGCAGGCACTGCCAGACTTTGGTTACCGTGCTGATCAACTTCCACCTCACGTCCTTCAATAACCATGATGTTATTTGATTTGCTTCCGCTCAGCGGATCGGTGGTTTCGTCATTAACCTGTTCGTTAGTATTTACAATACTGATCAGTGACCGGTAATCGACCACCGCCGATTTTTCATTTTCCTGGGCACAAACCACATCAACATGGCACATCATTAATGTCATTGCCGGAATTACAAGAAGTTTTTTCATATTGTTAATATTTTGATTATCAATAGATTCTATTATAGTTAAATCTATCCTGATACGCAATTATCTTATCAGGGTTACTTCTGTAAATAAAAGTTAATGCACAATATACATAAACACGAAAACAATTATTAACGTGCTGAATATCTGGCACTTGACCATGAACTGCAATCAATATCGACTAGATAAGTCTTTTGGAAGATTCAACCTGTCAGTGGCAAATTTCTTAAATTTAACCTGTGGTCTTTATCGAAAATTGTCAACCCTCGCCCTTAATAATTCGTCTGTTAATATGAAAATACCCTGCATCATGAAAAATCTATACACCATCGCAGTTATGCTGGTATTGACCTTCACAACCAATACCGCAAATTCACAGTGGATTAACTCGCTTACCATTTTGCCGGCAAATCCAACCGTAAACGACACCATTACGGTTCTGGCTGATTGTTCCTTTTTTGCTGGAGGATGCAGTGAACATACGCAAACACAAACCATCATTGGAAATTCAATTTACGCAAGTGCCCTGCACTGTGTTGGCGTACTAACGGTTATTTGTAATTACACCGACACTTTTAAAATTGATCCACTGCCCGCAGGGAATTACACATTCTATTTACAGGTAGATGCCGGGCAAGGCCCTTCACCCTGCACACCGGGAATTGTGGCAGGACAAAATGATTCAATAAGTTTTACCGTATTCCCCTTTACGGGATTGCAGGAACAACTTGCACAGGATCTGATTTCGATCATTCCAAATCCGGGGACTAAGGAGATCAAGATTTCAGGTGTTAATACCGGTAATTATCCCCTTACTGTTACCATAATGTCGGCCGATGGCAAGATATTTCAAAAGGCAACCGTTCAACATCCTGATGAATTGATTAATATTACATCATTACCTGATGCCTTATACCAGTTACTGGTAAATGATGTAAATAATTCTTCCGCAATTATTCCATTTGTCAAGACCGGCAAGTAAGTTAACGGATCGTTCCTGTTTACTTAATATTGTTTAATCCTATTTTATGAAAAAATTACTGTTCAGTTTTGTCATGTTGCTTGTACCAATGGCAATGATTGCACAAAACGATAATGCACTGGCATTCGACAACCTGGATGACTACGTTTATGCGCCGGGCACTTCGGCACTCATATCGGGAAGCACCAGTATGTCGGTTTCCATGTGGGTTTATCCCCAAAACACGGTTCCGGTGTATCCCGACTTGGAGGGGTTCGCAGGCTTCAGAAATAATACCGATGCCGATTTTTACATCCTGCAATTATCACCCAATGGCATTGAAGCACGGTTCAGGAACAGCTCCGGCATAGCATATGACATTGTTTTTACGGGATTGCTCCTGAATACATGGCAGCATTTTACGATGACTCTCAACGGGTCAACACTTACACTTTACCATAATGGAATTTTCGCAGGAGCGGCAACGGTATCGGGCTCCATAAACGCTCCTTCCGAGTCATTTTATCTGGGAATGTTACCCTGGACCGGTGCCAATTTTCATTTAAACGGCAAGCTTGATGAAGTAAGCCTGTGGAACAAGGCGCTTACTCTTTCTGAAATTGCATGTGTTATGGATGGTGGTGTAGATCCGTCGGATAATGATTTGCTTTTGTATTACAAGTGCAATCAGGGTACTGCAGGCGGCAACAATTCATCGGTCACTTCACTCCTTGATTCAAAAGGAAATGTGAATGGTATCCTTACGGGATTTGCCTTAAATGGAAGCAACTCCAATTTTGTATCGGGCATTGCCACCCCTGCTTCCATTTCTATAACCGATACTATTTGTCCGGGAGCCACCTATCAGTTCGGGTCACAGGTTTTAACATCGCCGGGAACATATTATGAAGTTTATAGCAACTCATCAGGTTGCGACTCGGTAGTTCAGTTAACATTAACCTCGCCGGTAATCAACACCTCAGTCAGTCAGTCGGGTCCGGTACTCTTATCGCAACAGTCAGGAGCAGCTTACCAGTGGATTGATTGCCTGAATGGTAACATCGCTATAACGGGAGCGGTTTCGCAATCCTATGTGGCCACTGCCAACGGGCAATATGCAGTAGTAGTTACTATGGGTGGCTGTTCTGATACATCGGTGTGCATAAACGTAACGGGAGTAGGTTTAACCGAATCACATTCGCCGGATGTGTATATTGGCCCAAATCCGTTTACAAATCAGTTAACAGTTTCAGGAAATGAATCGCGTAACAACACGTTAACAGTTTATGACATTTACGGAAAAATAATCTGGCAATCAAAAACCAATGATGAAAAATCATGGAATATTGATACACACAACTGGGCCAGGGGTGTATATTTTTTAACAAGCCTCAATCACCGTGTGAATATTAAGCTTGTTAAGCTGTAAACGATACCTGCATGGCATGTTGATTCCTGCTTGTCCGGTTTCAGGCAATAACCTTAATCGAGCAGGTATTTTCTCATAAATGCCACTGTTGCATAAAACTGGAAATCGGCATTCACTTTTTTTCTGAACCCATGGCCCTCATCTTTTGCTTCGAGGTACCAGACTTCTTTTCCTGATTCAGCCAACGTGTTGAACATTTGTTCTGCTTCGGTACGTGGCACACGAGGGTCATTACCTCCCTGAACGATAAACAGGGGTTTGGTAATTTTGTGTGCATTTTTGTTTGGGGAAATTTTATCAAGGAACGCATACATTTTCGGGTCCCTTTCGTCGCCGTACTCAACTCGTCGCAAATCGCGCCGGTAATCTTCGGTGTTTTTCAGGAAGGTATTAAAATTCGAAATTCCAACCACGTCAACCGCGCAACGTATTTTGTCGGCGTAATTTGTAGATACGGCCAGCGACATATAGCCGCCATAACTTCCACCCATCACCATAACTCTTGTGGCATCCAGTTCAGGTTGTGTGGCTATCCAGTCGAGCAGCGCGCCAATATCCTTCACTGAATTTTCGCGCAGATAGCCATTATCTAATTTGACAAACTCTTTACCATACCCGGTAGAGCCCCTCACATTTGGATATATAACAGCTACTCCCATTTGCTCCAGGAAATAATTATTTCTTCCCTGAAACCCTGGCCTCGACTGCCCTTCGGGCCCGCCATGAATACTGATTAAAACAGGTCTCTTCCCTTCAAATCCGGCACCAGGACGGTAATAAAATCCCGAAATTTCAAGACCGTCGAAACTTTTCCATTTGATAAGTTCGGGTTCAGGAAGATTTTCAGCAACTATTCCGCCAAGTTCGCTTTCGGTCCATCGTTCAAGCTTAAACGATTCAAGGCTGTAAGTGTATATATCAGAATTATTTCTGGCTGACGAAAAGCTAAAGGAGAATTCTTCACTTTTAGGCCGCCAGGCTATCCCGCCAATCAACCCTACGGGCAATTGCGACAATGGTTTAAAGGTTAACCCCGATGTTTCGAGCAGGTAAACTTTACTGTTCCCGTTTTCATTCGTAGTAAAAAGAATCGATGATCCATCCTCTTTCAGATCAAATGAACTGACATCCCATTTTATGGAAGTAGTAAGGTAACGGATGTCGGTGCCATCAGCATTCATTCGGGCAAGTCTTCGAAATTCATTTCCGAAATCGGTTACAAAGAAAATATACCTGCCGTCTTTCGAAAAAGTGCCACCGCCATTAACTACCGTTTCCTTTTTTGACTCCGGCCCCAGCTTTTTCCGGTCACCTGTAGCTATGTCGAGCAAAAATATATTGACTTCATTCACCGATATCGATTGTGTAATTAATATCCTGGTATCGTCGGGCGACCAATCCGACACCGACCATCCGCCGCCACTTACCTGATGGATTAATTTCACCGAACCGGTATCGAGAGGGTTCATCGTATAGATATCCCTGTCGGCTCCATTACGTCTTGTTGAAGTGAAACTGATCCTGCTTTTGGCACTGTTCCACCGTACATTTCCATTTTGCGACCGCCCGCCATCTGATATCAGTGTAATGTTACCGTTGCTCATATCATACCGGAACAGTTGTGAAAATTCATTCCCTCCCATATCCCGCGAAAAAATGAAGTAACTGCCTCTGACCGGCTCAAAAATGGCGTTAGTAACCGGCTCGTCGGAAAAAGTTATTTGTGTACGTGCACCTCCCGGATTCTTGATATAATGCAGTTGTGAAGTATTGCCGAAACGTGTAGCCATCAGCATCTCACGCTTTAACGGGTGCCAATCGACAGGAGACGCCGAACGTGACTCAGTGTATTTTTTAACATCACTGGCAATAGCAGCAGGTATTTCAGGAATGTTTTTTACAATCAGATTATCGCCGGGAGTTATGGCGGTTGATTTCTGGGCAATGGTTCCCGGTACTGAAAACAGAATAAACAGGCAGGCAAAAAAGAATTTTTTCATATGACAGGTAATTAAATACTGGTCAAAACTAATAAAATGGTTAAACAAAAACCGTTCGCCACATCAATTGGTTTCAGGAATCGCATTAGGCTTATTTTTCCGGGATTGCGGCCGCCGGTACTCCCACGGCGCAACCGGGGCACGAGAATTCCAAAGTCCGGCGGCTTTCTTTCTTGCACTTTGTTCAAGTAAATGGTAGTGTTCGCTGTTATTGTACTTTTTAAAGTGCCAGGCCATCCCACTTTCCAGCAATTCCTCATTCAGTATTTTACCGGAAGGGAGAATAACGGTGGCCAATATTCTTTTGTATTTATCTTTTCCGTGAACAACCAGCTTTACCTGCTCATTCATGCATAATGAATCCGTAAACTGTCTTGCTTCCTTTCCAAAAGGTTGTCCCTTTTCGGGACAGTCAATTCCGTTTACCCGAACAACAACCTTTTTATGGTCCAATATCATTTCAAAGGTATCGCCGTCGCGTACATGGGTAACAACTCCCTGAAATTCCTGCGAAGAGCCTGTGCAGGCTATCAGGAACATGGTAAAAACAAATAAAAGAGACTGTTTCATGAAATGGAGTAATAGGCGCTTGAATTTTTCCTGCAACACAAAATTTCCATGCATTGACTACACAGTATCTTTATACTTCCATAAATGCATCGAAGCGAGGGTTCGGTAAGGCTTCCATGCCTCTGCGATTTTAAGCATCCGGGCAATCATTTGCTTGCCTTCACTTTTAAATTTGTAGTGATGTTTCATCGCTTTCTGAATTCCTAAATCATCTACCGGAAGAATATCGGGCCTGTTCATGGTAAACATGAGTATCATCTCTGCGGTCCAGCGGCCTACTCCTTTTATTTCGGTTAAATAACCGATCAGTTGTTCGTCGTCCATCCGGTTTAAAACCGTGTAATCGAGTCCGTGCGACTTTGAAAACAAGGCAATATTTTTAAGATAATTCGCTTTTGAATAGGATAGTCCCGCCGCCCGGAGCTTTTCAATATCCAGTTTAAT
>CAZPKJ010000178.1:0-6039 GCA_964587075.1 uncultured Flavobacteriaceae bacterium
AACCATATTCCTCTCCACGAACTTAGGAACAGAATTCCCGAACTTGAAAAGTTTGTGCGGGTTAAAAAACTGCTCGATCTTGATCCGACAAAACCTCTGGTTGTGCGTCGTACGCCGGCTTATATGGAAGGGGGTGGTGCCGGTGCATCCATTTCGGCTCCCGGGCCATACGAAAAAGATGGGAAAACCTATTATAATGTATCGCCATTAACCAACTATTCGCCCGAAATGGCCGAAAGTTACTTGAAGGAGTATAATGATTACACGTTGCAAATCCTCAATATTCATGAAGCCATTCCCGGCCATTATGCGCAACTGGTTTATGCGAACAAAACACCGCGTATTATCAGAAGTATTCTGGAAAACGGTGCTATGATTGAAGGTTGGGCGGTATATGCCGAAAGGATGATGCTTGAAGAAGGGTATGGCGATAATAAGCCTGAAATGTGGCTGATGTATTACAAATGGCATTTGCGATCGGTTTGCAACACCATTCTCGACTACTCCGTGCATGTATTGGGTTGGCCCGAGAAAGTTGCGATGAATTTTTTAATAAGGGATGCATTCCAGGAGCAGGCCGAAGCGGAGGGAAAGTGGCGGAGAGCTAAGCTTACCCAGGTTCAATTGTGCAGCTATTTTACCGGCTATACCGAAATTTATGAATTCAGGGAGGAACTAAAATCACTGGCTGGAGACCAGTTTAACCTGAAACAATTTCACGAAAAGTTTCTAAGTTATGGATCAGCACCGGTTAAGTACATTAAGGAACTTATGTCGGAGGGTGAGTAAATGATAAACATGTTCAGGTTAAGGCACTGTCGCTATAACTTTTCACAAATGAAGTTGTTGTTGGGTTGTGTTTGAATTAAAAAAAGGAAATAATAACATTTTTGTGCAACAAAGCCACCTAACCCAGCCATCCGGAAACGGCCACGCAACACTGTCCGAAGTATATTTTCCAGGCCATGACGATGTCAGAATAGTCATCCATAACAGCTTTAATGATTTAACTGTTTCTGATTGGACATGCTGTATCAGGGATCATCAGTTGTTTTTATCCCCATCTTACCTCATAGCTGCTGAATCATCTGCCCTTCCGGGGATGGAATTTCGCTATGCTATCGTATACAGGCAGAATAAACCAGTGGCTGTTGTTTATTTTCAGCTGGTAAATTTATCCGACTCGGGTCTTGGAGGCATTCTCGATCTTGATGAGTATGGTGGATTGGCATCAACACTTTCTACCCGGATCAATGATCTGCTGTTCAGCCCGGGTGATGGCCACAGATCTTACCTGCTTTGTTGCGGTAATTTACTGGTGAGTGGTGACCATGCAATAGGAGCAATAAATGAAGAATCATATATCATAGCCATTGAGTCCATTGGATTGGTGAAAAAACAGATATCATCCGGACTTGGAAAGAATTCAAGGATTGTGGCTTTAATGGTTAAAGATTTTTATCCGGAAACCGATAAACTGGTGCAGCCTGTTCTGAAAAAAGATTATTTTCAACTGAACACCGACCCCGAAATGATCTTTGAAGTTGATAAAGAATGGAAAAATTTCGATGACTACCTGGCTGCACTGTCATCAAAATACCGGGTTCGTGCCAATAGTGCCCGAAGTAAAATGGAAGGAATTCATACCAGGATACTTTCTGAAAAGGAAATTATTCAATCCATTGATGAAATTTTCAACCTTAACGCCGGGGTAATGCGAAAAGCACCGGTTAAACTGGCCCGGCCATCTGCAAAGTATTTTTTAAATCTTAAAAAGGCGTTTGGAGATAACTATAACATACGGGCTTTTTTCGATGGCGATAAAATGATTGCATTTACTTCGGCGCTCTACAATAAATATCATTTTGAGGCTCATTTCATTGGCATCAACTATGACTATAATAAATCACATAACTTATACCAGAATATTTTATACAGTTATATTGATGATGTCATTGCGGCGAAATCGAAACGATTATATTTTGGACGGACCGCTCTTGAAATAAAAAGCACAACAGGTGCCAGGCCACATCATCTGGCTTGTTATTTTAAACTGGCTAACCGTGTACTCAATACACTGGCCAGGCCACTGGTAAGCAGTACCGGTCCGGGTAAATGGATTCCGCGTGACCCTTTCAGAAATGAATAACTGTTATGTGTTTTTGGGACGTATCCGCAACATTTCTTCAGCAACATGCTGCGACTGGTCATCATCACGCTTTTGAAGTTCGTCCACAATTGCAAAGTAATCGCGGTCATTCCGGTTCTGGCTTAACTTAAAGGATCCTTCAATATTTTTAACAAACATTCTGAATGCCACAATTCCATTCATATGGCTTGAAAGGAATTTTGGAGGCATGGCTTCCATGGTAACAGGCTTTTTACTTTGTTGCTCGTACCTGCCCAGTTGCATTTTCATATGCTTTACCGACTCCTCCTCACTCAACACTTTAATGATTCCGTGTACATGTACGGCAATATAATTCCAGGTTGGCACATTTATTTTTTCATACCACGATGAGGATATATAAGTGTGTGGACCGTTAAATATTGCCATTCCCTCACGTTCATGCAGCAATCCGGAATGCGGGTTGGCTTTCGCCAGATGTCCGAACAAACAGTAACTTCCATCAGGCAGTATCTCCAGTTCCATCGGTATGTGTGTGGCCATAAGCGGAGCAGTTACCAGGACGCCAAAACTGTTCTGACGAATTACCCGTAATAATTCATCGCCGGAAGGCGGGTCGTATAGCTTAGGAGTGTACATGGGATATTTGAGCCGGTTCGGGTGTTTGGTTCGTCACAGGCAACCAAATTAAGTATTTTTGCAGTAAATGACACTTAAAAGTACAATCGCACTATCTTTTATAGGATCACTTGCCATATTGGTTTCATGTTCCAACGGCGCATTTAAGCACCGGCTTTCAGAAAACTTTACGTTGGCTGATGGATCTGTCAGCCACATCACCGTACCTGACGATAGCGCCTATATGGTTTTTATTTTTCTTGCCCCTGATTGCCCGTTGTGCGTTAATTATACCCTTACAATAAACGATTTGGCCGCCAGGTATACGTCTGCAGGCATAAACTTTTATACGGTTTACCCCGGTACATTTTATACATTAAACGAAATTCGTAATTTTCAGTCGGATCATCATGTTCAGATTCCGGGGGTCATGGATAACGAGTATAAAATTACCAGGCATACAGATGCCACAGTTACACCTCAGGCAGTTGTTATGGATAAGTCAGGGGATATAATCTATACAGGTGCCATCGACAACTGGGCCTACACACAGGGTGGTAAGCGCCAGAACATCACCGAATTTTATCTCAAAGATGCACTCGAAGCCATCGCAAAAGGAAATAAACCTGAAATTCGTAAAACGGAAGCAATAGGATGTTTCATCGAATAGATATGCAACGGCAGAGGTTTACCCAGATATTTATAACCCTGGCGGGTGTATTTGTATTCGGATTTTTTATCCTGATTTTTTCAGGTTGTAATCCGGATAAAATTAACAATACCATTACGTTTAATAAGGACATTGCGCCCCTGGTTTTCAAGAATTGTACTCCGTGCCACCGCCCGGGAGAAGCAGGTCCTTTTAATTTGATGACATATTCAGATGTCAGGAAAAAGGCCAAAACCATTGCCAGGGTTACCCGTTCGGGTTTAATGCCGCCGTGGCCGGCCGATCCGGCGTATTCAAATTTTGTTGGTGAACGTTACCTTACCACTGCCGAACGTCAGTTAATTGAAGATTGGGTATTGTCAGGTTGTCCCGAAGGCAACCCTGCCGATCTTCCGCCGGTACCTGATTTTCCGGAAGGCTCACAATTGGGAAAACCCGACCTGGTAATAAAAATGGAAGAACCATTTGTAATTGCAGGCGATAATAAGGACCGGTTTATGGTGATGAAGATTCCCTATGAATTGGAGAAGGATACCTTTTTGAAAATGGTAGAATACGTTCCGGGAAACCGGAAACTGTCGCATCATGTAAATGGCCACCTTATTCAATATGGTGATGATGCAAAAAAAAATGTTTTTGAAGGACCTCGTTATATTGACCGCGAAGAGGCGGGCACGCTCGATTCGTGTTATCGCTTCCTTAAGCTTCTCAACGACGACGGATCCTATCCGCTTCTTACTTCATCGGTATTCAACTATCTGCCCGGGGTTGTTCCGCAAATTTATCCCGAAGGAATGGGAGGGTACAGGCTGAAAAAAAAGGGTGCTGTTCTGATGCGCGATCTTCATTACGGGCCCAGTCCGGTAAGTGAAACTGATCAGCCACTTATTAATTTCTTTTTCGCTCCCGCTCCTCCGTCGCGGCCTTTTATTGAAACTCAGTTGGGTACTTTGGGTATTTCCGAAATTGTGCCGCCGTTGCTGATTCCTCCCGACACGGTCATGAAATTTGTTACAAGGGCAATAATTCATAACGATATTTCGCTTGTAACGGTAAACCCGCATATGCACTTACTTGGTAAAAGTTTTCTCGCTTACGCGATAACACCTGACCATGACACCATTCCAATCATCCGGATTCCAAAGTGGGATTTCAGATGGCAGTTTTTTTATACCTTCCGCAGGATGCTTCGGATTCCGGCTAAATCGGTCATTGTTGCCGAAGGAATATTTGATAACACTTCGGCAAATCCCAATAACCCGTTTTCGCCACCCCGTCAAATTACCGGCCTTGGAGGAAGTATGCGTACTACCGATGAAATGTTCCAGTTAATTCTTACATTTCTCCCGTATCAGCCAGGTGATGAGCAGATAAATCTCGGGCAGGTTGATATTCGAAATGGTGGTATTCAGTAAATTGATAAAAAAAATCAGAATGAAAACGGAATCGTTTAATTTCCTGATGCAAAAGTTCAGAAACTTATTTTTGATATTGCTATTGTCAGTTCCTGTATTATTAATGGCACAGGACGATCAAAAGCTTACCCGAAAGCAAAAGAAAGCGCATCAGAAAAAGGAACAGCGTGTCCAGGATTCAAAGAAAGCTGAAATAAAGGGAAAGAAACGTCACATGAAGCTCCAGGATAAAAAAACCAGAAAGCGAATGAAAAAGAATAAACGTAAAGGAGATGCCTTTGTGTCGAGGCGGCCAGGATTTTTTCAGCGGTTATTTAAGCCATTTCGCTGAATAACCTTACAACCTTACGCATACTCTCGCAAGTCGACCGGTACAACCTGTGTTATTCCCTGTTCAACCATGGTAACACCGTACATAATATCAGTGGCGGTCATGGTTTTTTTGTTGTGAGTAATAATTATGAACTGCGAGTCGGCGGAGAATTTCTTGATAATCTTATTAAACTTGTCAATATTTGAATCATCCAGCGGGGCGTCGACCTCATCGAATATACAAAACGGTGATGGCTTTAATAAGTATATGCCAAAGAGCAGGGCAGTAGCTGTTAAGGTTTTTTCTCCTCCCGAAAGCTGGTGTATGGAAAGCGGTTTTTTACCTTTTGGCTGTGCGATTATCTGCACATCCGAATCGAGAGGATTTGCCAGGTCGGTGAGTATAAGATCGCAATTATCTTCTTCCGAAAAAAGTGACCGGAATACCAGGATAAAATTGTCGCGGATAGCATGAAACGCTTCCATGAACTTTTCTTTAGCGGTATTATCTATTTCGGCAATGGTTTTCAGTAGTGATTCCTTGGCACTGTTGAGGTCATCCTGTTCTTTTATTATAAAATCGTGCCGTTCTTTTATTTCTTTGAACGACTCAAGTGCCATAGGGTTGATGGGCCCGAAATCGGAAAGTTGTGTACGCAGCTTTTCACTTCTGGCTTTCAATTCATCCGCGTTCAGTTCAGGATCGGGTTCCTGGTCCATGATTTCATCCAGTTCTATATTGAACTCAATATTCAGCCTTTCTTTGAGAGAGGTCATTTTGAGTTTTAGCTCATTTATCTGGTTCTGAATTTCACGGATGATGGCATCGGAATGTTCTTTCTGTTTCCGTAATTCGGAAACATGTTTTTCTTCCTTGTCGATTTCGCCTTTCGACT
>CAZPKJ010000179.1:0-6036 GCA_964587075.1 uncultured Flavobacteriaceae bacterium
AATGTATGAACGGTGGACACGAAGGAATTTTTCGGCAGGTAATTTTAGTTCTATGTCTTTCATAGTTGAATGAATGACAAACTGGTCGCTTCCGGTTTTAATAATTACATAATTATCCATGGCCTGTATCCAGTTAATATTTTCGAGGAACACCTTTACCAACATGGAGCCTTTCTTAACAAAAAACGAATTTTGAATAACCATGTTCTCAACCATCTCGGTTCCGGTCACGGCATTGGAAGCCTGGTTTTTACCGCCCGATTTACTCAACACCAGGGCATATCCGATAAGGTTTTCCTTTTCGTCGCGAACCGGGGAGCAGGTGAGGTCCGACTTGGCAGAGGAATTATCTCTGACAAACGTTACCGAGGCATTCTTGAGTTCGCAAATTTTATCGGTTTGAATTTTTTGGTGCATCGCATCGCGGTCGAGCATTTGTCCCGATTCATCTACAACACGCAGCAGTGAGAATATCTCTTTTCCCAACGCCGAATCATTTCCATATCCGAGCTGGTTTTCGGCTTTCGGGTTCAGGAAGTTGATTTCGTAATTTGTATTCAGGATAATGATAGCTTCTTCGAGATTCAGCAACGCGTTTTCATATCGCTCCTTGCTGTATTTGGTTTCTTTATCCTTTTCAAATTTATACAACGCCATTTCAACAGTCGACTGCAGGTCAGACTCATTGAATGGCTTTACGATGTACCCATAAGGTTCGGTCACTTTTGCCCTGTCGAGCGTAGTTTTGTCGACAAATGAAGTGAGGAATATTACCGGTATATCGTACGTGGTTTTAATTTTTTCGGCAATCTGAATTCCATCGGTTTCACCTTTCAGTTTAATGTCGAGAAATACCAGGTCGGGTTGTATGTCTTCAAGTTTTTGAAAGGCGCTGGCAGCATTCGAAGCGGTTGCGGGTACATCGTAACCCAGCCTGATCAGCGTATTTTGAATGTCCTTCGCTACAATTGACTCATCTTCAACAACCAGAATTTTTATTTTACTCATATCAGATAGATTTCGTTCATTATGAGCGGATTGGCTCTTTAATTTATTGAAGTGGCATTCATTCTAACTCTCAACAGCCGGTTCATGGCTTCAAATATAAACAGGTTCAGGCTAATTTTTATGTGAACTGTTAAATTCAAGCACAAAAGTGGTTCCGTTCGAAGGCTGCAGGTAGAGCCGGGCGTCCAGCTGGTTAGTAAGCGCATTTATGAGTTGCATACCCAGTGAATCGGCGTTTTCTATATCAAATCCGGGTGGCAGGCCAACGCCATCATCATGAACAACCAGTTTTAATAAATCACCTTCCACCCGGTGAAAGGATATTTTAAACGACCCTTTTTGCATCCCTGTAAAGGCATGCTTTAAAATATTTGAAACAAGTTCATTGATGATAAGGCCGCAGGGGACTGCCGTATCAATATCGAGCGAAATTTTATCTGCGTCCACTTCATAGGCAAACTTATCGGGATCGATTCCCGCCGAAAGCATTAAATTATCGATTAGACGTTTAATATATTCATCGAAATCAATTTTCGATAATCCTTCACTTTGATAAAACCTTTCATGTATCAGCGCCATCGATTTGATACGGTCCTGGCCTTCTTTTAATGCTTCAAACGCTTTTTTATCATCCACATAATGTGACTGCAGGTTGAACAAACTGATAATAATCTGCAGGTTATTTTTAACCCGGTGATGAATTTCACGCAGCAGCAGTCCCTTTTCTTCGAGCGATTCCCTGATTTGCTCTTCCATCATTTTACGATAGGTAATATCGGTTTCAATAACGACAATTTTACTGAGTGCACCCGTTGTGTTATGAATAGGCGTAAGAGTATTCGAAACCCACTTCATACTTCCGTCCCTGCATCTGATTTGTGATTCAAAAACCGTTGACTGTTTCTTCGCGATACTCTCATCGGCATATTTATCGGCGTCGTCGCTGAATGTAAATGCTGCCAGGCGCGAACCCCTCAATGCCATAAGGTTCTTAACGTCGTACCCGGTCATTTTCGTATAACCGGCGTTTACCCATTCAATATCCCTGTTTTCATCAAAAATAAGTACCGCATTATCGGTTTCGGAAGCTACAATGGAAAGCTTTTCGAGTTCCAGGTTTTTTTGGTTCAGTTCACGGGTACGCTGTTCTACTTTTTGCCGCAACATGTTTTGCGAATGCTGGAGGTTCCGGGTTCTGATTCTCAGAAACAGAAACAAACTGCTTGCGGCGGCCATGGTATAAAGGAAATAAAAAAACGGTGTTTTCCAATAGGGAGGTTTAATCGTGAATGTATAGGTTACGGGATTCGACCACTGACGACCGTTGGCCGTGGCTTTTACCTTGAATGTGTAGGTGCCCGGGTCAAGGTTCGAATAATTGGCAAATTTCTGAGCAGTTACCGGCGCCCATTCTTCATTAAATCCCTCAAGAATATACTGGTAACGTACTTCGTCGGGGGCAGTTAAGTATACACCCGAGTAATGGATGCTTATATGGTTGTTATCGTGCGAAAGCACCATATTTTCGGGTAACCCGGTATAGGGATTGACGGCAATTTGCTTTTTACGCCAATCGACTTTTTTCAGGAATAATTCAACCATTGAAATGAGCAGCAACGGTATGGTATTTTGGAGGAACCTGGTACGCCCAGGGTGTTTTATTACACCGTTGACCGACGCGAACCAAACATTTCCCTCCGGGTCGGAGCATGCCGCATTGGTTTCGATTCCCGGATACCCGTTGCTTTTATCAAAGTGATGCAAATCGATCTTACCTGTTTGCAGGTATTTTTTCCATGGTATAACATCGAGACCGGTAGGAGTACCGAGCCAGAGATTGCTGTGGTTGTCGAGGAAATTGAACAGGATACGGTCGCTGAGGAGTCCGCTCGACCGGTTCACAGGATTAATGATGTTGGCACTTACACCATCGCCTATCACATAAACCCCAAAATCGTATGTACTCACCAGGATCCGTCCGCTGGAGTCCTGGATAATGGAGGTAACCGGAGCATTGGGGATATTATATTTCTCATTAAAGCTTACTACTTTCCCGTTTTCGATATAGTAAATGCTTTTCATGGTACCTACCCAGATGATCCCCGTACGGTCTTCGAAAAGTACCCGTACCTTGTTATTAACCAGTCCCTCATCATGGCTGATTTGAGTGAAAGTACCCGGAGCTGTGCGGATGTATATT
Organism: uncultured Flavobacteriaceae bacterium; assembly: GCA_964587075.1. Classification (GTDB taxonomy): domain Bacteria; phylum Bacteroidota; class Bacteroidia; order AKYH767-A; family OLB10; genus CAZPKJ01. The sequence goes on from CAZPKJ010000179.1 coordinate 3,209, forward strand.
CCTTTGTCGGTACCGAAAATTAACCGGCCCTGTTTATCTTCCAGGATGGAATAAATAATCATATTATCAAAAAAGGGAAACGGATGGGTAATCTGCCTGGTTTCCATATCGAGCAGCGCGGGGCCGTTGGTGGTGCCAAACCAGTACTGACCATTAAGGGTGATGTAAATCGACCAGATAGTAAGACCTTTCAGTCCTGTTTCGGAACCCAGTGTGTAAATTTCACCGTTCTCATAGTAATTAATACCACCGGTAAGGCTTCCAAAAAATACCCTGCCTTTACTATCGGATGCAATCGAAAGAATATTATTGTTGGCGAGTCCGTCTTCGTGGGTATAATTGATAAACCGGTCGCCGGTAAACTTGCATAAACCGCTCCAGGTGCCAAACCAAAAATTACCTTCACGATCCTGAAGTACCGTTTTAATAATATTACTTGGCAATCCCTCCTCCACCGTGAGGTACGTGATGGAATCATTTTCAATAACTCCAACACCACCTCCATACGACGCAAACACTTTCTGCTTACTCTCAGTTTCAATTATTTTTTCAACCCTTTCGGTCATCAGGCCATTGGCAGTGGTATAGTTTCGGAATGTTTTACCATCAAATACAGATATTCCCAGGTAGGTGCTGATCCAAAAATCGCCCGACTTGCTTTCGAGCATGTGATAACAAATGTTGCTCAGTAAACCCTGGTCGGTAGTATAGTTTACAAAATCTTTTCCGTCAAAGGTGCTTATCCCGCCAAGGCCCGCGATCCAAAGTAATCCTTTTGAATCGGCAAGCAACGAAAAAATGTTATTGTTCGACAAACCCCTCAGTGTTGTGTAGCTGTGAAGTATTTTACCGTCGAACCGGTTAAGTCCTTCACTGGTTCCAATCCAGATGTTACCTTTTTTATCTTCAGTGATAGCATTGACATTATCGCCTAACAACCCGTTGCCTGTATTATAAAACTCAAAAGTAGAGCCGGTAATTTTACAAACACCTTTACGGATCATGCCAATCCAGATATTGCCTTTGCTGTCTTCGTATATGGTCTTTACCGGATTATTCGCGATCGGATTACCACTTTCGAATCCGGTGAATTGCATTCCGTCAAATACCGATACGCCATTCATGGTTCCAATCCATAACCTCCCGTAGCGATCCTGTATGATATCGTTTATCTGGTTACCGGGTAATCCATTGGTAGTATTGAAAAGTGTGAAATTGTAACGCTGGGCGGATGCCGGGCCGGGAGTGAAAAGAAGCAATACGAAAAGCCATTGAAGCAGCCGGTTGAAAATAGCCGGGTTATATCTTGACCGCAGGGAAATTAGGATTTGTTTTTTCATGCGATGATGTACCTCAAAGAACGGAAAATCCTTTGAATATTCGTCATTTTTACACAATTGAACCTGTTTTACAGGCTATTGATTGCTTGCGACCGCTTTGAATACCATTTGTGCCAGGTGTGCACCAAAACAGAGCCAATTATAATAAGTGTACCTGCGATGAACCCGCCGCTTTTGATTTCTGTTTCACCGAAAATAATAACAGCCAGAATAATACTGTAAAGCGGTTCGAGGTTCACCGAAAGGTTCAGTGTAAACGGGTCGAGTTTTTCAAGTGCCTTTAATGATATGGTAAATGCGAAGCTGGTGCAGATAAGTCCGAGTAACAACAGGTAACCGGCATCGGCTGCTGATGGAATTTCAAAGGAACTTCCCGTAATTACGAAATATACAGGTAACATGAACGACAATACAACAAACCCGGTGGCCAATTCATAAAAAGTAATGATTTCGGCCGGGTACCTGGACGTAAGATTTTTATTGAGAATGGTAAATACAGCGCCAAGCAGTGCGCTCATTATTGCCAGGATAATCCCGGTAATATAAATTTGTTTGAAGGCGAATATCAGATATAAACCAGCAATTACAGTTATACTGAGTACCAGTTCGGGTGATTTCGGGAACTGTCGTTTGGATAGCGGATCGAGCAATGCGGTAAAGAGCGCGATGGATGAAAAACAGCTTAACGCGATAGATACGTTCGATGCCTTGATGGAAGCGTAAAACAAAATCCAGTGCAACGCAACAATGGCTCCGGTAAGTATGATAAGAAGCATTCCTTTTTTATCAGGAAGTTTTGATTTATTTATCCATAATAACGGAATCAACCCTATGGCACTTATGGCCATCCGGTACCATACCAGCATTCCTTCCGACAAATGAATCAATTTCCCGAAAATACCGGTGAAGCCCCATAACAATATGGCAACATGCATCTGGATGTATGCTTTTTTCATTCCTGCCATATCAGGTGATTTTTTGAAGTTGCATGCATAACTCGGCAACGGGCAATCCCACAACATTATCATAGGAGCCATGAATGGATTCTATACCAATGTGTCCAATCCATTCCTGGATACCATAAGCACCCGCCTTATCGAAGGGTTTGCAGGTTTCTATGTAATAATTTATTTCATTCTGTGTGAGTTGCCTGAATGTTACATTGGTAACCACATGGAAGCAATGTAAACCGTTTCCGGTTCCAATACACACAGCCGTTATAACCTGGTGTGTGCGGCCCGAAAGCATTTGCAACATGTATCGGGCATCATCTGCCGATACAGGCTTACCGAGAATCATATCATCAATACATACAATTGTATCGGCGGTTATCACCAGGTAGCCTTCTGAAATTTCGGTGGAGTAGGCCTCGGCCTTTTTCCTGGCAAGATACAGCGCCACCTGTTCCCTTTTTAACGATGGCAGATATGTTTCATCTATATTTTTTACCAGTGATGTAAACCGGATTCCCGCTTCGGTCAGCAGTTG
>CAZPKJ010000180.1:0-5985 GCA_964587075.1 uncultured Flavobacteriaceae bacterium
AAGATAGTTATATGTCATGTTGGAAATCCATGGATCAAAGATTGCATGGAAGTGGTTTATAAAAATAAAAATGTTTATGCTGATTTTTCGGGGCTGGTGTTAGGTGATTTTACCGACAAATTTGAAAAGTATATGAAATCACAGCTCGAAGAAATGATTTTATATATTGGTGAACCCGAGTATTTATTGTATGGCACTGACTGGCCAATCAGTACTATGCGTTCCTACATTGCATTTATGAAACAGCTGGATTTACCTGAAGATAAAAAGGAGTTAATTATGTGGAAAAATGCCGCCAAGCTATATAAAATAGATGTTGACAGTATAAAATAGATATATATTAAACAGCCGCCTTTCGGGGATGTGGTGGTCTTTCGGGTATAACCGGTTTTAATGGAGTTTTCGGTGGATCGACTACCGGCCTTTCATCCGGTGAAGGTACAGGGGGCTTTTCAGGTGGCGAAGGATTTGGCTTTTTCTCCGGAGTTCCGGGCGGCTCAGGCACTTCATGAGGTTTATCAGGATGACTGGGCGGAAAAACGGCCACTGACCTTTTCTGGCCTGCAACCGCAGTGTTTGTAAATGGTAAAAATTGAACTCTGATCATTCGGTTTAATTTAATTTTGAAAATAAACTGGTGATTATTATTTCTGATATTCCATGTGTAAATTCTTCAATAACATTTCGGCTTTTGCATTATCGGCGGATATCCCATAGCCACTTACCAGGAATCCTTTTGTTCCGTCATCCGATTCTATTACATAAACAACCGCCTGATCGGCAGGATCAGTATTTCCCTCATATCGTATTACTCCGGTTATTCTGAAGTCGTCAACCTTCCATTCGCCATTATCAAACTTTGACAAATTGGATGGCAGACTCATATCCATGGTAAAGCCATTGCTTTTCAACTGATCAATTGCCTGCGAAATATGAGAATATTGATATTTCAAGGTTAACTATTTTTTTTAGAATACCCTTTCACTTCAATAAAAGTATAAAATAAATTTCAAACCTGATCCATTGAAAATTGTATTTATACAATTGTTTCAAAAATCAGATAAAACCAACTGAATGGATTATCAGAGTTTAAAATTACTTACTTTACTGAAGGCCAGTTCATAGAAAATTATTTATTAGTATATTTTGTTTTTTAATTTATTTTTTGTATATTATTGATATCAATACAATGCCTGAAACGCATGTAAAATAACTCAGGTGAAGCGGTTTTAATCAGGCGAAATCGTTTTACTGCTAAAAACTAAAATTAAACTATGACAGATTTAAAAATTGAAGAATTAAACGGAGTGGATTCATTGACAGGTGAAAAATTAACATCAGCAGGAGTTAAAACCTCATCTGAACTTTTGAAAATGGGTGCCACTCCCGTTGGAAGAAAAGATTTGGCCATGAAAACCGGCATTGATGAAACAAAAATTTTAAAGTGGGTTAACATGGCTGACCTCACCCGGATTAAGGGAATCGGTCGACAATATTCTCAACTTTTTGAAGTTGCCGGTGTTGATACGGTGAATGAGCTGAAAAACCGCAATCCCGAAAACTTGTATGCTAAAATAAAAGAAGCAAATGATACTCACAAAATAGCACAGTCGCTCCCGACAAACGAACAAGTGGTTTCGTTTGTTGAAGAAGCAAAGACATTAACACCTGTTGTGATGTATTAATAATATAAAATGACATTTTCCATTAGCGGATTATTGCTATGGTAAGGAAGTTGCCTTTCGAAAGGAAGGCAGCTTTTTTTATGCGGTAAACGAAGGTTTGAATTTTAATGAAAATGCGAACCCAATATATGCCATTGGAATATACGCTACAGCCAGATCCAATACCGCGAACCATACCGGAGATGGAAGCAGATATACATTGGCAATACCTCCCAGAAGAAACAAGCTTCCAATAACATATGCCATTTTCTGCCTATGCATGGATGTTGCCAATAACGCGGCAATCAGGGCTCCGGCCAACGTACCTAAGGCATGAGCCAGAAACGGTGAGATAAAATGTTTCGCTTCAAACAAATGCATATTTGCCTTTAAACTTTCCATATCGGATACATTGACTCCCTCGGGAGGTACAATTACAGAACTGCCTGCCATCAATATACCCATATTTACTAAACTTCCACCAATAAAACCAGCAAGTACCGCCAGTACGTTTCTTAGAATCGGGTTCATGTGTTTACGGTTAATTGTTCCGGGATTCAATACACCAAGTACTATTTACGCCGGGAACAGGGTTGGTATCCCAAAGAAATACAAAATTATCCGGACTACAAAACCTGCGTAAAAAACCTACAAAAAAAGGGGTGGGGTGACTTAAAAGTTACAACCCGTCGAGGGCAGCCAGTAAAGTGGCTTCACTTACTACCTGCATATTCAATGGCAGCGACATGCCCGGAGTTATTGCAAATGATTGCTGATGCATCACAAAATCATTGGTTTGTAATTTACCAAAAGCCATCAATGTAACCTGTTCACCAACAGGAACCGGAAATGAAACCAGGTTAAAAATCCGCATTACGCCTTTAAATCCACTGAAAGAAATAAATGCCTGTATATTTTGCGTGTTTGTTCCCTGAACCGTAAGCGTGAGGGTGGTATATTGCGCCGTTGAAACGTGTGGCTGAGCCGCGCTGACATACCCGGTAGTTGCAGGAGTGAGTGCATAATAGGCCGGCGATGTATATACTGATGATAGTGTATCAACGAAACCGGGTATAAAAGATGAAATATTGTTGGTCCAGTTGTCGAGCCCCCCGTTATTAAATCCATAATACGATTGCATTCCAGTAACCGTTGAAGAAAAGTTTGCCGTTTCCATTAAATATGCCCGGCCCGGTTTCAGATAAACCTCACTACCGTTCTTAAAAGGCCTGACTTTTATTTCGGCGGTTGTTTGTAAAATTCCCCCTGACGCTACCGAAGGCTGTCGCCGTAGAATCATATCCTTTATGGAATACAATTCAATTACTTTCAGTTTAAACGGATAGCTTGGAACTTCCACACCATTCGCATCCTGTAGCATGTCGCGGGTGATACAAATCCGGGTGCCTTTTTTAGCAGTTACATAGCAACTTCCCGAACCGGTTGAATCAACCGTTAACTCCTGCTCTTCCTCCTCATTGTCGTTGTAAAATGATTCCATATCCTGGTAATCGTCCTGCTGGATCCGGTCCTTCTTACAAGAAATTACTAACAGGCTGAATGCACCAAATATGATGCAGGCTTTCATCAGTTTTTTCATATTACCAGTATTTTGCCTTTCGGCGATAATTTACATTGACTATGTTCCAACCCCCGGGCATTTTTCTTTCCGGTATCTGCCGCCACATGCACCCGGATAAACGTAAATTCCTATTCTTAAATTGTTCTCCTTCCATTTGAAATCGTACCGGTCCTCAATAAACGGACGGATACAGCCATAGTTGCGAACCAGGCCTCCACCGGCCTCAGCAACAAAGTTACGTTGTTTCCTGGGCCCCGGCGAAAATTCATTTGCATTGATCCAGTTATTGTAATATCCGGCACCAACGATGTAAAAATTATATGACCCCAGATTAAGCACTTCCCAGTGCAAAGCGGCACCGGCATAATATTCATGATATTCATTAAAAGAGGGGTAGTATGAAAACTCGGGAACAACCGATAAACCGGAAACAAGTGGAATTTTTACTCTTACGTCGGCACCAAATCCCTCAACATGAAAATTGTACGCAACAGCTCCCCCATATCCCCAGCCAGGCTTATCACGCTTCCGGCTTTGCGAATTAGAAATAACAGGGAGTGCAAGCATGCCTACAGATACAAAAACCAACACCCTGATATAAAAGGCAGATGCGGAAAGTACAAAGCAGGGCAATTTGATTGGTATCATAGCAGGAGCGAAAGTAAGAAAGAATTGTATCCCCGGCATTAATCGGATACTATTTACAGGGTAACGGAAAAATATTCTCTAAAAATATCCCAGCCAATAAATTTAATTAACAATAGTGGCTCAAAGCTCCTGCCAGTACAACATTTCTGAATGAGAAATTAATACAACCTGTTTATTTCAGAGCAATCGGTTTCCTGTTTTCGCCAGCTAATACAAATGCCTGCAGGGCCGATCCATAATTACATACCACGACCGCTTTCCGTCCATCGGCCAGTGTGAGTAATTTCAGTTGTCGTACATCGCCGTTGGCGAAAAAGCCGCTCTCGGTTACCGGCAGCGTTCGCCTGCCACCTTTGCCAATAATCATACACGTTCCTATTCCAGCGTCGTAGGGAGTGGTCTCCACCTCGGTATCTTTCAGGTTGCCTGCCATCACCAGCATCTCGCCCGATTCGCCCGACAGCTTCACCATCCCCCGCAAGGGTGATACCTGGGTTATGTTCGGCAGGTATTCATACTTCTTATACTTCCCGCCCTCATTTATAAATACCACATGCCTGAACTCCGTCGCCTGCTTCTTCAGCGATTCCTTTATCTTGGCGGCTCCCAGAATATCCTCTATCTCCGCGTTGGCAAACTCATTGTATGTTTCAAACTTTTCTACTATAAATGGCATCTGCTGCGAACTGCACTCACGGCCTCGTACCGGAACCTCCTTACCCTTGTACTTCGTACACAGGTACATATCCGCAACACCGTTATCATCAAAATCGTTCAGCAATACCTTCAGCGGTTTCTCCGACGAGGGCTGAAACTTATTGTTCCCGCCTATGTTGCCCGCTATCAGATCCTCATCCCCGTCGCCATCGTAATCCAACGCAAACAGCGAATACCACCATCCCGTTAAGGTGGTATCGCCATACTGTGCCGTTACATCCTCCAGCTTTGATCCCTTATTGATATAATATGATACCGCCATCCATTCGCCGCTGACTATCAGGTCGCCCTTGCCATCTTTATCAATGTCCTGTACCAAAGCACTTGTGATCAATCCCGAATACTCCAACTGCGGTGCCACCTTGTTTATTACATCGCGGAAGACTCCTTTGCCATCGTTATTAAATAAATACGACTTGGGCGTTTCCGGATAACGGCCCGCTACATTACGACCACCCACAAACAAATCCAGGTCTCCATCCCCATCATAATCATAGCTTACCACCACCTGCGTGCTGCTGGTTACCCGGGGAAACGCTCGGTTGCGTTCAAACTTCCCCCCGCCTGTATTCATATACAAACGGTCTTGCATATACGCTTCATTCCCCTCCAGCGCCCCGCCGCCGCCGCTGCATACGTACAGATCCTGATCACCATCCCCGTCGGCATCAAAAAATATACTGCCCAGGTCATTATAATTCTTATCGCGTTCGAAAACTTCAACAGGCATCCTCTCAAACTGCGATTGCTTGTTCTGCAAATACAACCGGCCCGCCTGAAGCAGGCTGCCCCCGCAATATAAATCCTCCAGGCCATCGCCGTTGACATCCCCCACACTAATAGTACCTCCCAGTACCGACATCTTATGAGGCAGCAACACCTCCTTATGAAAATCGTTGAAGTTTACCTTTTCATGTACAAAGTCTATTCCCAGCAACCTGGCCTGCTCGGCAAAAAGAACCGGCTTCATATAGTCGCGGGACGTTGCCTTTACCCCGTCCTCCAGGTATACCTGAATTCGTTTACCCGCAGCCACATCCCTCAGGCGCTGCTCACGCCCGTCGGCCCACTTTACCACCAGCGAGTCAACCCGGCTCACCGGGCCCAGTCCGAAGTGAAGTATTGGCTCTACCGACGATTGAAATCCCCGAGCCAGTGTATACTCCTGGTACATCACCTGGTCGCCTGAATACAAATATACCTTCGCGTTTAACGTTCGGGCATACATGTTCCCCCGGCTCATGGGTACCACCTGAAGATAATTCTTTCCCGTGGTACGGTTCTCTAGTACCGTGGCCACATCATCAATATTACTGATCACCAGGTCCAGGTCGCCATCTGCATCCAGATCGCTGTATACCGCTCCGTTCGAAA
>CAZPKJ010000181.1:0-5960 GCA_964587075.1 uncultured Flavobacteriaceae bacterium
ATTAAGGGTTGTACCCCGTTGGCCGACAAAATAAAACACCGGGTACGTATATTCTGTTTGGTGAACTTTTCATGGCCGTCGATTACCAATAAATCACTTCTAAAAAACAGGGTGAAATATTCAACCGGAGGGAGGTATGCCGTAGCAAGGGTTATCATATAGTTGAAAACAAAGGTAACCAATGCCATTCAACCCTAAAAGGTGTTCTGAATGCCAGTCTTTTCCGTTCAATCGACCGGGTGTAGTATTTTCAATTCACATTCCTATCTTTGCCCATCATAACAACCAGCCGGTGAAGCCATCCATCCCAAAAGGAACACGTGATTTTACTCCTGCCGAAATGGCCCGGAGGAACCATATTTTGGGTGTCGTTACCCGATTCTTTAAACTGTATGGCTATCAGCAAATAGAAACTCCCGCTATGGAGAACATTGGAACCTTGACCGGAAAGTATGGCGATGAAGGTGACCAGTTGCTGTATAAGGTTCTCAATTCAAGAATTCATGAGTCGAAGAAAAAGGATACGTTATTGAAGACATTCGGCGAAGCGCTTGAAAAAAACATAAATTCCGAATTACTCACCGAACGGGCTCTCCGGTACGATTTAACCGTTCCATTCGCCCGTTATGTTGTCATGCATCAGCACGAAATTACATTTCCTTTCAAACGGTTCCAGATACAACCGGTTTGGCGAGCCGACAGGCCCCAAAAAGGACGGTACCGCGAGTTTTACCAGTGCGATGCCGACGTTATCGGCAGTCATTCACTGCTGAATGAGATCGATCTGGTCCTTCTGGTAAACGATATATTCGGTTCACTTGGCGTAGATGTAACCATCAAAATCAATAACCGGAAAGTATTGAGTGGCATTGCAGAAATTATAGGGCAACAGGATAAAATTATTCCCATTACGGTTGCATTGGACAAGCTTGACAAAGCCGGGATAAGTAACGTTATTGAAGAACTTCAGGCTGCCGGGCTAACCGTTGATGCCATATCAAAATTAAAGCCCTTGCTTGAATTTAAAGGGGATAACCGCTCGAAAATTTCATTGTTGCGTAAAGTGCTTGCAAATTCCGAAACGGGTATGAAAGGTATTGATGAGATCGAATTTGTTTTCGATCATGCCATCGCCCAAAACCTTGAATTCGATATTACCCTTGCCAGGGGCTTGAATTATTATACCGGAGCAATTTTTGAAGTGAAGGCTAACGCTGTGAACATAGGAAGTATTTCGGGAGGTGGAAGGTACGATGACCTCACCGGTATTTTCGGTCTGCCGGGAGTTTCTGGAGTTGGTATCTCATTCGGAGTTGACCGGATTTATGATGTGATGGAGGAACTGAAGCTTTTTGATAATGCGTCGCTCAAGTTTTACTCCACAAAGGTACTTATTGCCAATTTTGGTGCCGCTGAACAAAAATATTGCCTGAAGCTGCTTTCACATCTCCGCGAAAGCGGTATTCATGCCGAATATTATCCTGACAATGTGAAGCTAAAAAAACAGCTGGCTTATGCCGATGCCAACCGGATTCCATTTGTTGTAATGGCAGGAAGTGAAGAAATTCAATCAGGCAAGCTGACACTTAAGAACATGAATTCCGGTGAACAGATTCCGGTATCGGCCGATAAGATTCCGGGTCTGGTTTCCATGTAACTGCTACGCAAGAGCCAATCTCAAATCACATAAACGAGGTATATGCCAACTCATAAGATAAGTTCAACACACATCGATTTTTCTGTTATAAGCAAAATGCTTTCGGGCGATTATAGTTTAGAGTTATCAGCCGATGCAAAAAAAAGGATCAACCATTGCCGGCAGTATCTCGATAAACGAATGCAGTTGCAGGAAACACCGGTGTATGGAATAAATACCGGGTTCGGCGCCTTGTATGATAAAACCATTTCAATTAATGACCTTGAAACACTACAGAAAAACCTGGTGCTTTCGCATGCCTGCGGAACAGGCGGTGAAGTACCTGCTGAACTGGTTCGCCTGATGCTTTTTTTAAAAATTCAGGGCCTCAGTTACGGTAATTCAGGAGTTCAGGAAGAAACCGTTCAGCGGCTGGTTGACTTTTACAATTACAATGTGTTGCCGGTAGTATTTCAGCAGGGTTCACTGGGTGCTTCGGGCGACCTGGCTCCCCTGGCTCATTTGTCGCTGCCCCTGCTGGGGATGGGTGAAGTTTATTACAAAGGCGTTAAACGCGATGCCGCCGATATTCTAGAAAGGCATAACTGGAAACCAATAAATCTGAAATCGAAAGAGGGTCTTGCGCTTTTGAACGGAACACAGTTCATGAGCGCTTATGGTTCGTGGGCCATCGTTCAGGCACAATGGTTGTCGAGATGGGCCGATATCACCGGCGCCCTTTCGCTTGAAGCGTTTGATGGGAAAGCGGATCCGTTTCATCATCTCATTCAGGAGATAAGGCCGCATAAAGGACAAATTGAGACGGCTATCAATTTCAGAACCCTTTTGGAGGGAAGTGAACTTATTCAACGGGAGAAAAAACATGTCCAGGATCCCTATTCATTCCGCTGTATCCCCCAGGTTCACGGAGCATCAAAAGATGCCATCAGTTATTGCGCATCCACCTTTTTCAATGAAATAAACTCCGTTACCGATAACCCGACTATTTTCCCGGATCACGACCTTATTATCTCGGCTGGTAATTTTCATGGTCAGCCGCTGGCGCTGGCGCTCGACTTCCTGGCAATAGCGCTTGCTGAACTGGGAAATATCTCGGAGCGGCGTACTTACCAGTTATTATCGGGGCAACGCGACCTGCCGCCGTTCCTGGTTAAAGAAGCGGGATTAAATTCGGGTTTTATGATCCCGCAATATACGGCAGCATCGCTGGTTAGTCAAAATAAGCAACTCTGTACCCCTGCGTCGGTCGACTCCATCGTGTCGTCGAATGGCCAGGAGGATCACGTAAGCATGGGAGCCAATGCCGCCACCAAAATTTATAGTGTTGTTAATAATTTAAGAAATATTCTTGCCATTGAACTCTATACAGCTTGTCAGGCTTTGGAATTCAGGCGGCCGCTTAAAAGCAGTAAAACGCTGGAAGAAGTATTTGAAAATTTCCGGAAAGTAGTATCATTCACCCACACCGATCGCCTCATGGCAACAGATATCCGGGCGGCCTCCCAATTTATTGCATCCTCTGCCCCACCTTCGGCTATTTCATAGTAAAATCCGTGTTACTTTCTCATGATCTCACTGTCCCATGCATGATCATCAGCAGTGAGGTTTGTATGTAAATCTTCCGATAACAACCGCTCCTGCATTTCAATTTGTTCACGTATACTTGCAATATACTCTTTCATCTCGTGCCGGCTTTTGGCCAGTTTGGCAAGTGCGGCTTCATCATATCTGATAAACTCCATGCCTTTACGTGTGGCGGTATAACTGCGAAAGCCTAACTTTTTAAGTACATCAATGGCCATATGTACCGATGTATATAATGTTTCACGGTAAAAGTTGGTTACACCCAGGTCAATAAGTTCATATGCATCCATCCGGTTCCGTGCGCGGGCCATTATTTCGAGTTGTGGAAAATGCTTCCTCACAATACTAATCAGATACTGATTAACTTCAGGGCTGTCGATGGCGGCAATAAAGAGTTTTGCATTTTCGGCACCGGCCGATCGCAGTAAATCGAGTCTGGTAGCATCACCGTAATAAACTTTAAATCCCATTTTCCGCAACAACTCCACCCTATCGCTGTCGTTGTCGAGGATTGTTGCACCAACACCATTAGCTCGTAAAAAGCGGCCAATGGTGCTCCCGAAGTGTCCGAATCCTACCAGTATAACTTCGTTATGCTCTTCAATTATATCTGCCTTTCTTTTGTCTTTTACTTCTTCTTTAACACCAAAGTAAGGATCCACAAGTCTTTCATTAAACAAAAGGAATAACGGTGTAAGTACCATTGTTACGGCTGTGCAGGCCATGAACATCTCGGTCCAGTAGGTATTAATAATTTTAAGTTGCCCGCTGAATGTCAGCAATACAAAAGCAAACTCGCCTACCTGTGAGAGTAATACCGAAAATAAAATATTCTGGTCGGTTCGGATCTTTGTAATTTTTCCGGTAAGCAATAATGCCAGTGCTTTTACCAACATAATAGAAAACACAATAGCAAAAAGTTTTAGAGGTTCTTCGGTTATGAGCAAAAAGTTAATGGACGCACCTACGCCAATAAAAAACAAGCCGAGTAATAATCCTTTGAATGGTTCGAGGTCACTTTCCAGTTCGTGCCTGAATTCGCTGTTGGCAAGTACCACACCAGCCAGGAAAGTTCCCAATGCCGGGCTTAGTCCAACCATCTGCATGAGAAAAGCCACACCAACCACCAGCAATAGTGATGCAGCAGTAAACATTTCACGCAACCTGATTTTAGAAATCATCCGCAACAGCGGAACCATAATATACTTACCGGAAAAGAAAATTGCCGCTACAGCACTTACAACAACAATGGTTTGCAGCCATCCCGGCAGTCCGTCAATGAGTGAGTGATCGCCGGCGACATCATGCAATCCTTCGGGAGCCAGCAGCGGTAACAGGGCAAGAATGGGGATAACCATAATATCCTGAAAAAGCAGTACCGAAAAGGCCGACTGCCCGCTAACGGTACGGGATATGTTCTTTTCTTTGAGTGTTTGCAGTACAATGGCGGTACTCGACATGGCTAATGCCAGTGAAACCGCCAGGGATGTGGCATGTGAAAAACCGAGAACAAAGTAACAAAGGGCACCGGTAACAACGGCGGTTATTCCCATTTGAAGGGATCCAAGCCCGGCAATCACTTTTCGCATCTTCCAGAATTCTTTCGGATCCAGCTCAAGTCCGATGATAAACAACATCATCACCACACCGAATTCAGCAACATGCATGATGTCCTGGCCCTCTTCGCCAACAAATCCCAGAACAAAGGGTCCTATCAGAATTCCTGCGAACAGGTAACCCAATACCGAACCCATACCAAGTTTCTTTGCAACAGGAACCAGGATAACTGCGCTCGCCAGAAAAACCAATGCTGTTTTTAAAAATCCACCTTCCATAATTACTTAGGATATTTAGTGAGGTATTTATTTTTATTCAAACCGGTTTACTTTATCAACGTACATCCACGCTGTCGTTAACGAGGTAATTCAAATATTTCATCTTTCGGATTTCTTCAAGGTTGTAAGCGTTATTTACAAACTTGAGCAACAACGAACGGTAGTTATGAGCGTAATTTTGAATCTGCTCGTTTGTAAGTAAATGTGTTCCGTGAATAACAAACGGAGGAAGATAATCGAGATGGCACAACTTTGCTGTTTGTTCAAGAGGTATTAAAAATTGCTGAATAGTGTACCGGTTCCTGCCTTCAGAAGAATAAACCTGTTGCTGACCTCCGGCCGAAAGAACCTGAAAAATAATTTTACCCTGAAGAGCGTCACCCCCCGGACCATAAGCCCAGCCATACTGCAATACCATATCAATCCATTGCTTCAGTAATGGGGGGATATTATACCAGTACAGCGGGTGTTGCCAAATAATAACGTCGTGATTCAGCAACTTCTCCTTTTCAGCTTCAATATTGATATTAAAATCGGGATAGGCTTCATACAGGTCATGAAAAGTAATGTATTCACTCACCGGAATGTCATTGCATAAAGCCGTATGAATCCTGGACTTTTCAAACAAGGGATGGGCGAACAACACCAGAATTCTTTTCATAATATGCTCATTGGTACTTTAATCATTTTTCGGGTTCAATTCGATAATGAAACACAAACCCGCACCACGTTTGCTAAACAGGAGTAAAAATATTTCTGCTATAAAAGTAAAAAATCCCCGGAATCTACCGGGGATTTTTTGTGTAAATAAACCAATCAAAGTGAATACGTCTCTTATTTATAAATTGGTTTCACATTCATATTATAAAAAATACACGACCATA
>CAZPKJ010000182.1:0-5942 GCA_964587075.1 uncultured Flavobacteriaceae bacterium
TAGATGCCGAAGCAAGTAAAACATCCGATTCGGTAATAGCACCTACCGATTTGTGAATTACATTAACCTGAATTTCGGGAGTTGAAAGTTTCAGCAAAGAATCCGATAACGCTTCCACGGAACCATCCACATCACCTTTTACAATAATATTAAGTTCCTTAAAGTTGCCAATGGCAAGGCGCCGACCGATTTCATCAAGTGTAATATGTTTGTGTGTTCTGATTCCCTGCTCACGCTGCAATTGCAGTCGTTTGTTGGCAATATCGCGTGCTTCGCGTTCATCTTCCAAAACATTAAACTGATCACCTGCCTGAACGGCACCGGGCATACCTAATATTATTACCGGTTGCGATGGGCCCGCTTCATCGAGACGGGTGCCGCGCTCGTTGAACATAGCTTTTACCTTACCGGCATAGCACCCGGCTAACACGGTATCACCAATTCTTAATGTTCCGGTTTGAACCAGCACTGTAGTTACATAACCGCGGCCCTTATCAAGTGATGATTCAATAACGGTCCCAACGGCATTTTTATCGGGATTTGCTTTTAGCTCAAGTAATTCGGCTTCGAGCAATACTTTTTCGAGAAGGTTAGAAATGTTTAAACCCTGCTTTGCAGAAATCTCCTGGCACTGATATTTTCCACCCCAGTCTTCAACCAGCATGTTCATGGCTGAAAGTTGTTCTTTTATCCTGTCGGGATTGGCTCCGGGTTTATCCACTTTATTTATTGCGATAACAATAGGAACATTGGCAGCCTGTGCGTGATTAATAGCTTCAACCGTTTGCGGCATCACACTGTCATCAGCGGCAATTACAATAATGGCAACATCCGTTACTTTGGCTCCGCGTGCGCGCATGGCGGTAAATGCCTCGTGACCGGGTGTATCGAGAAACGTTATTTTTCTGCCATCATCAAGTTTTACTTCATAGGCGCCTATGTGCTGGGTAATTCCTCCTGCTTCGCCGGATATTACATTCGCTTTTCGTATATGGTCAAGAAGTGATGTTTTACCGTGATCGACGTGACCCATTACCGTTACAATAGGTGCCCGGGGTTTGAGTTCTTCGGGTGAGTCGGGTTTTTCCAGAATAGCTTCAGCAACATCAACCGAAACAAATTCTACTTTATGACCAAATTCATCGGCAACAACCGAAAGTGTTTCGGCATCGAGACGCTGGTTTATTGAAACAATAATACCAAGGCTCATACAGGTAGCGATAATATCAGTTACCGGTACGCCAATCAGTTTTGCCAGTTCGTTAGCTGAAACAAATTCGGTTACCTTAATCACTTTTGATTGTCCGGCCGTTTCAACTGCTTCTTCCTCTGCCTGCCGTACGGCATCTCTTTTATCTCTGCGGTGTTTTGACGACTTCGATTTCCCGGTACCACTTAACCGTGCAAGCGTTGCCTTTATCTGATCCTGAATTTCCTTTTCGGTAGGTTCAACTTTTGCAGGTGGCTGATACTTTTTGCCTTTTGTTCCTGTTCCGCCTTTTTTCCAGGTATCGGCACCGCCTGATGGGGGCCGTGAAAAAGTATTATCGGAAATATTGACTTTTTTCTCAGTACGTTTTCTTTTCTTTTTTCGTTTGTCGGCGTCAATTGTAGACGATGAGGCAACCGGTTTTTTCTTTGGCGGATCGACGGGCAAATCGATTTTCCCAAGAATGGTTGGGCCCGAAAGTTTATCACGGCCCATTCGGAATGGAGCTTCCTTCCCGGTAATTTCCTCGGGGGCCTCAGGAGATTCTGCCGAAGGTGTTTCCGCCGGGATGTCGGTAGCAGCAATTTCTATTGTTTCTTCAGCAACCGGTTCGGCGGGTGGTTCGGCTACAGCCTCTTCCTTCTTTGATCTTGTTTTTTTCTTTGGTGGCTCTTCAACCGCAGTATCATCTGTTTTGGCCTTTGATTTCGTTTTACTTTTAGCAGCAGGCTTTTCTGCTTTCTCGTCTTTCGCCTCGGCCGCTTTTTTCTTTCCTGCTTTTTTGGATGGTGTATCTAAAGCATCCAGGTCGATTTTATCAACTACTTTGGGCTGGCTCTTGGTAACCTTGGCTTTAATAACTTCGGTATCAGCCGCGGGTTTGGATTTTTTGGCTTTGGACTTCGCCGCTCCCGGTTTTTCTTTTTCGGCAGCTTCCTGTTTAATCTGAATCAGCTCCTGTGCTAACGTATCTTCGGCTTCAACTTCTTTTTCTTTAACTGTTTCCGATACCGGTTTGGCTTCAATTACAATATTATCTTTCCGGAACTTCTGGTTTGTTATCTCCTCTGCGGTTTTTTTTATTTGTTTATCGGTCTGAAATTCCTTCTGCAAAAGCTCATAAGCCTCCACGGTAATTTTTGCATTGGGGTTTTTGTCCACCTTGATTCCCTTTTTATCAAGAAACTCAAACACGTGGTCAATTCCAACACCAAATTCCTTCAGTACTTTATTAAGTCTTATTGTTGTTGCTTCTGCCATTATAAATTTTTCTTTTTTTATTCAGCCTCTTTTACGGAGCTGCTGTTTCAACCGGTATTTATTTTTTCATCATCCGCCTTTTTAATTATTCAAATTCCGCGCGAAGGATCCTAATTACTTCCTTGATAGTTTCCTCTTCAAGGTCGGTTCTTTTAACAAGATCTTCGACTCCGATTTCAATAACACTCTTGGCAGTGTCACAGCCAATTCCTTTTAGCTCGTCAATTATCCAGCTTTCAATTTCATCTGCAAATTCGTCAAGGTCCACATCCTCTTCGGCCTCATCCGAATCGCGGTATACATCAATTTCATAGCCTGTGAGCTTTCCCGCAAGGCGGATATTATGTCCACCTTTTCCAATCGCCAGAGATACCTGATCGGGCTTCATGTATACTGCAGCCCTCATGGTTTCATCATCGAGTTTAATTGATGATATTTTGGCCGGAGAAAGCGACCTTGTGATGTACAATGAAATGTTGTTAGTATAATTAATTACGTCAATATTTTCATTCTTCAATTCACGAACAATTCCGTGAATACGTGATCCTTTCATACCAACACAGGCTCCAACAGGATCAATACGGTCGTCGTAAGATTCAACTGCTACTTTAGCGCGTTCACCTGGTTCGCGAACAATGTTTTTAATGGTGATGAGCCCGTCGAACACCTCCGGTACTTCCTGTTCAAACAACCGCTCAAGAAATATGGGAGAGGTACGTGATAAAATTATTTTAGGTGTTCCGTTTACCATTTCTACTCTTAAAATAACGGCACGAACGGTATCGCCTTTACGGAAAAAGTCAGAGGGTATCTGTTCTGTTTTAGGCAACAGCAACTCATTACCTTCATCATCGAGTATCAATGCTTCTTTTTTCCAAACCTGGTAAACTTCGCCCGCGATAATTTCGCCAACACGGTCTTTATACTTTTTATAAATACCGTCTTTCTCCAACTCCATAATTCTGGCCTGAAGATTCTGACGTGCGGCTAAAACGGCACGTCTTCCGAATGCTTCCAGTTTAATTGGTTCGGTAACCTCTTCACCAATTTCAAAATCGGGTTCAATTTTAATGGCTTCCGAGTATGGTATCTGCAGGTTTTCATCTTCAACCATGCCATCTTCAACAATAGTACGGTTTCGGTAAACCTCAAGGTCACCCTTGTCGATGTTGATGATAATGTCGAGGTTGTCGGCTGTGCCATATTTTTTCCGCAACATGTTCCTGAATACATCCTCCAGGATACTGGTCATGGTTGGCCTGTCGATGCTCTTAAATTCTTTGAATTCCGAGAAGGATTCAATAAGGACTGAGTGATCCATTATGTTTAAAATTTAAATGATAATATAAGTTTAGCTTCTTTCACCTGATCATAGTCAAGGTGGTGTAATGTTTCATTAATAATTTTCTTCTTGTTTTCCTTACGGGATACTGACTCAAGCACTTCAATTCCTTTTTCGCTTGCCGATTTTAAAATCCCTTGCAATGACGTGCCGCTTGTAGTAATTACTTTCAACTCACGTCCAACCCTTCTTTGATATTGCTGGTAAACCTTTAAAGGCTGATCCATTCCAGGTGATGAGACCTCCAGTTCATGATTCTCCCAAACACCTTCGGGTTCGAGTTGAGCTGTAATATGCTTGTTTAATGCCGCACACTCTTCTAAGGTAACTCCGGTAGGTTTATCGATAAAAACCAGGATGCCGCTTGTTGGTGTTTTTACATCCACAAGAAAACAGTCGTTGGCCTTAACCCACTCGTTTACAATGCTTTCTATTTTATTTTTGCTTACCATATGTAATAAAAAAGGGGACAACGTCCCCTCTTTCTAACAATTACGGTGCAAATGTACGATAAAAAGGTTGAGAAAACCTTTTTAAGAGTGAAAAATCATGAAAAAGAAAATCCTTTGTTGGGGGTTTCGTTTTTGAATCCCCTTGTCAAATATGAGAGGCCACTCAACTTCGCTCTAACTCGTTAATTATGAAATGATTGACAAGCCAAGTTGCTATTCACTTTAAAATCAACATAATCATTAATGCCATTAGGAAAACAAATGAGTTGACTGTCAATTCAAAAGAATCGTATGCTTAAGTTCCGTTAATATTTGATCAACTTGTTAATCCTTTTTCCGTCAATGGATATCAGGTAACAGCCGGCGGGTAAATGCTGAATGTTGTAGCTATTTATTCCCATACCTAAACTCTTTCGAATCAATATCCTTCCTGTCATATCCTTGAGGGTAAAATTTTCAGCCCTTGTTAAATTGTTAATGGTGAAATATCCTTGAGTCGGGTTTGGAAATATCTCGGTTTCAGCTTTCAAATCTGAATTTGGCATTTCCGTCCACAATTCGTTGTAGAGCGAATCGGAGGTAAGACAAACTGCATCTACAAAATAATATGCTAATGGGATTGAATTAGCAATACTGTCAACAAGTGTACTGGCATCGTTATAAAAATTACCTAAGGCTAAAAACCGGTATGCTGAATCGGCTATGAAACTTCCTCGCAATGTGACCCAGTTGGCTTTTTCACTCACAATAGAATCAAATTTCATGATGCTGAAATTACTGATAGACATTGTCAGGCCAAGATTGGTATTGTATGGAATAGTAGAAAGTGCCATACCAAAATTATTTGTTGATGCATTTGATTCAACGCTGTCTCCATTCGAAATATAACAGGAGAAAAAATATTTATTCCCTATGGTAAGATCCATGTTGAGAATTACTCCCATGAACTCTCTCATGTTACTACCGTTCTGTCCCTGGTAGGTAAAAAGTCCACCATAACTATCTCCGTGTATAGGAAATTGATGTCCACCCCGATTTAACGGTACTCCCAGCACCGGATTACCCCCCGGAAAAAATGGGCCGTTATTGGCACAGGGATGAAAAAAATCCGGCGAACCCCGGTAGGCTGTCCAGAATTTAGCTGACGCTATGTCAAATCCAGGGATTGTTGGGCAAGATAAAGTGTCTTCAAAGCTTGGGTTAGGAACCAGGTTAACCTGTGCAAATGCAGAAACACATCCAAACCAAAAACAAAATAATATTGCCAAAGGTAATCTCATGCACACCTGACGAAGCAGCACACGGACAGGATGCATTAAACAACCAATAACCGAATGGCCAATATCCGAATATCACAATTAACCATTAACCATTACTAATTACCATTCAGGATCACCGGTAACGGATCGCCTTTGATAAAATATCACTTATGGATGAACCATGATCCAATGACCCCCGAAGTAGAGATTACTCACCTGCGGCTCGCATTCACACTTCGGGGCAAGCCCAATGACTAATGACCTAATTTTTCTTCTCCATCACCGCGATCACCTTCAGCTCGATGGCTATAGGTGTAGGCAGACAATTAATTTCTACAGTGGTGCGGCAAGGGTTGGCGTCTTTGAAATACTCGGCGTAGAGGCGGTTGTAGGTGGCAAAATCGTCCTTCATGTTGGTC
>CAZPKJ010000183.1:0-5933 GCA_964587075.1 uncultured Flavobacteriaceae bacterium
AAGCCTTTCAACTTAAGAAAATGAAAATCGGCTACAGCCTTATTACGTCCAATTGTTGCCATTGACCCAAGGTCCTTATATGTAAAAGGTTTCAGTGAGGTTGATTTTTGAATGGCCACCAGGTTCCGGGCCAAGTTGGCGGCTTGCTGAATTGCAACCTGAGCTACCATCGGGTGCCCGTTGGGATATTTATCCTCTTTCATAAAGGCCAGATCGCCAATTACAAATACCGAGTCGAGTTCCTGTATCCGGTTAAAACGGTCAACACCGATACGGTTACCTCTCACGAGCAACCCTTTATCGATGCCTTCCAAGGTAACGCCCCTTACCCCTGCTGACCAGATAAAACTTGCCGTTTCTATTTCTATGCCATCGTTCAGGATAACTTTTGATCCGTCAAATTCTTTTACCCCATTGTTAAGCAACACCTCAACACCTGCCGATTGAAGTGCATTGAGGGCATGATGCGACGCGTGGTCCGACATCCCAGCCAATAACCGTGGTCCGGCTTCGGCCAGAATAATCCGGGCCCGGTCGAAATTCAGTTCCGGATAATCGCTCGGCAACACATGCCTCTTCAGTTCATTCAGGGCGCCGGCGGTTTCAACCCCGGTTGGCCCTCCACCGGCTACCACAAAATTGAGGTACTTCGACTGGTTAACGCCCGGAATCAGCGATAACTCCAAATTTTGAAGGATGAGGCTTCTTAAATCGAGGGCGTTGGTCAGCGATTTAAGAGGCATACTATGCATTTCGACACCCTGCAAACCGAAAAAATTATTTGTAGAGCCGGCAGCCAGTACCAGGTAATCGTAACTAACGATTCCTGAGCTGGTTGACAATTGCTTTTTTTCAGGGATAATTTTTTCAACGTCGGCCATCCTGAAAAAGAAATCGGGGTATCCCTGAAAAATTTTTCTCAGCGGGAACGCAATCGAATCGGGTTCCAGTCCACCGGTAGCCACCTGGTATAAAAGTGGCTGAAAAGTGTGGTAATTATTTTTGTCGATCAGAACAATCTGAAATCCCTTTACCCGTAATTTTTTAACCAGGTTGATTCCGCCAAATCCGCCACCAACAATAACAACCCGCTTCAGTTTGCCGGACGGAATCAGTTGGCTGGTAGTTGTCGGGGAGTTCATTCCATGATATTTTAAAAATAAAAATTATTCTTTTTTTTGGTCATCAACCGGTTTTTCCACATCCCGTTTAATCTCGTCGATCAGTTTCTTCTCTTCATCCAGGTTAATGCCATCGTGAATATCTTTTTGAATTCCCTGCATGGCATCCTTCATTTCCCGCATGCCTTTTCCAAGGCCGCGTGCCAGCTCAGGAACCTTTTTTGATCCAAAGAAAAACAATACAAACAACAGGATAAGAATCAATTCGCCTGTTCCTATACTCTCAAGAAAAAGAATAATTCCTAACATTTTCTACGTTCTATTTATTCAGGCAAAGGTACGAATAACAACATTTGGCTTTTTCCAAAGTTGATAATCGTGGGTGAAATGGTACTTTTGGTACGATTATTAACGGAGAATTCAACCTTATGAGCCGACAAAAAGCATTGATGGGTCTTAAAACCTACAAGCGAAAGGTTTTTACGCGTAATATGTTGGCGGATATTTTTCTGGTGCTTCTCGGAATTCTTTCAGCCGGTTTAGGATTGAAAGGGTTTTTATTACCAAATAATTTCATTGATGGTGGTGTTACCGGAATTTCACTGTTAACGGCTCAACTCACTGTTTTTGGTTTACCGGTATTGATAGTGGCGTTTAATATCCCATTCGTAATTATGGGATACTATCAAATGGGCAGGAATTTTGCCATCAGAACCATCATAGCAATCATCGGGCTGGCGCTGTGCCTTTATTTAATCAACTACGAAATTGTAACCAACGACAAACTGCTTATCTCGGTATTTGGCGGTTTTTTTCTCGGGCTCGGAATCGGGCTCGCTGTACGCGGAGGATGTGTTATTGACGGCACCGAAATACTCGCTCTGTATGTTAGCAGACGAACCCCGTTAAGTATAGGCGCGGTGATCCTCATCATTAATATTATCATATTTACATTTGCCGCTTTCTTACTGGGTGTTGAACCGGCATTGTATTCACTGTTAACCTATATGGTTGCATCACGAACCATCGATTTTGTTGTTCATGGAATTGAGGAGTATGTAGGTGTAACCATTATCTCAGAAAGGAGCGAGGAAATACGGCTGATGATAACCGGAAAACTGGGCAGAGGGGTAACGGTTTATAAAGGCAAAGGTGGTTACCGTAAATCAGGAGAAGTGGAAAAAGAAGTTGATGTATTGTTCACCGTGGCAACCAACATTGAAATTACCAAGCTGAAGCATGAAATAGAAAAAATCGACAGCAAAGCTTTTCTGGTCATGAATACCGTTAACGATACTAAAGGAGGTACGTTAAAGCGCCGAAGGATGAGTTGAAAGGAATAAAAAAAGCCTGTGGATTCCACAGGCTTTTTTTAAATTAGTTTGTATTACTTTTTATCCTCGTCGCGTTTCTTCATAAAATCCACCACAATAGGTGTTGCAATACACAAGGAGCTGTATGTTCCAACCACAATTCCTATCAGCAACGCGAAGGCAAATCCTCTGATCACTTCACCACCAAAAACAAATATGGCGAGTAATACAAAGAATATGGTTAACGAGGTGTTGATGGTTCGGCTGATGGTCGCGTTGAGTGCGTTGTTGATTACTGTTTTCATATCCATCTTATGATGAATTCCAAGGAATTCCCGAATCCTGTCGAACACAACCACTGTATCGTTTATGGAATAACCCATTACAGTTAATATTGCAGCAATAAAGGCCTGGTCAATTTCGAGCGAGAACGGAAGTATGCCCCATGCCAGTGAGAATACCGAAAGCAAAATCAATACATCATGTGCCATGGCAACAACCGCACCCATGCCATAGGTCCATTTACGGAAGCGGACCAGGATGTACAGGAATATTACAAGCAGCGAGAATCCAATAGCGTATGCGGCGGCTACCTTTATGTCGTCGGCAATGGTTGCTCCAACTTTTTGAGAGCTCATTATCTTCCCCTGATCAATACCCAGGGTGTTGGTTAGTGTTTTTTCAACGTTTGCGTCGGCATCTTCACTGTTATCTTCAATAAGATAGGTAGTAGTAATTTTAACCTGGTTATCGGAACCAAAAGTTTTTACCTCGGGAGCCGCGCCAAAAGGTACGGTAAGCTTTGCCCTGACATCGGTAGGCGAAACAGTTTCATCGAACCGCACCACATACGACCGCCCTCCTTTAAAGTCGACACCGGTGCTGAATCCACGGTAAATCATCGAAGTAATTCCAATGGCAATAATGGTTCCTGATATCAGGTAGTAAATTTTCCTTTTGCCAATCCAGTCAACCTTCACATTTTTGAAAGCGTTTTCGGTAAGTGATGTGGAAAATTTGATGGATTTGCTTTTACCCAATCGCCATTCAAATATCAAACGGGTGAGGAAGATGGCGCTGAACAATGAGGTTAGGATACCAATAATAAGTGTGGTGGCAAAACCCTGGATTGGCCCTGATCCGAATATATACAGAATGATACCCGATAACAAACTGGTTACGTTAGCATCGATAATGGAAGAGTACGCTGCCGAATAACCGTCGGAGATGGCCAGTTTAACTCCTTTGCCTGCTCTTAATTCTTCCCGGATCCTTTCGTATATAAGAATGTTTGCATCTACGGCCATACCTAAAGTAAGTACTATACCTGCTATCCCCGGAAGGGTTAAAACAGCTCCCAGTGATGCGAGAACGCCCAGTACAAAAAATACGTTGGCGAACAATGCCAGGTCGGCCGCCCAGCCCGCGTTGCTATAATAGAATACCATGAATACTAAAACCAGTATCAGGGCTATAATAAAGGAGTTCAATCCCGACTGAATGGCTTCCTGGCCGAGTGAAGGTCCTACAATAGCCTCTTCAACAATTTTGGCAGGAGCCGGAAGTTTTCCTGCTTTAAGGATATTCGCTAAATCTTTCGCCTCATTAATTTCAAAATTTCCGGTTATGGATGAACTGCCACCGGCAATTTCACCCTGTACCGTAGGGAATGAATAAACATGATCGTCGAGTACAATGGCAATACTTTTTCCTACATTTTCTGAAGTGAGCCTTCTCCATGTTTGGGCGCCTTCAACATTCATACGCATCGAAATTTCAGGCTTGCCGTTGAACTGGCCAAAATCCTGACGTGCATCTGAAATGGCTCCACCATCGAGCGGGGGCATGTTATCGCGGCCATTGGTTTTAATGGCTATCAGTTCAAGTGCCTGTGCTTCTTTGGTTGGAGGTTTCACGCCCCACAGGAATTTCAGGTTTTTAGGCAACTGTGCTAAAATATCTTCACGTTGCAATATCATGTTCACCTTTCCGGTATCCTTGATAAGTGAATAGCCGACAACAGGTCCGCGCTGGTATTCGCTCTGACCTTGCTGATTTTGAAAAATGGCAGGGCTAAGAACGGCAAACAATGGATTTTCCCTGGCAAAAGACTCGAAAGAAGCTGCTGAGGTATCACTTTGAGTAAGTGAATCACTTTTTATCTGATCCAGCAGGGCAACCTGTGAGGTATCACCCTGATTTGCATCAGCAACATTGCCTGAAGTTGTATCGGCAGCTTCCGGTGCAAGGCTGTCGGAAACGGTTGTATCCGAACCCAGCGATGAAAGCAAAGAATCTTTCTTACCCTCTTTTTTAAGAGTTTCATTGATGTTGTTCAGGTGTTCAAATACATCCTTGTTTTCCCAGGTTTCCCAAAACTCGAGCCGTGCGGTACCCTGAAGAAGTTTACGTACACGCTCGGGTTCCTTAACCCCGGGGAGTTCCACTAAAATTCTTCCCGAACCCAACTGCTGTATATTGGGCTGTGTTACCCCGAATTTATCAATTCTGGTACGAAGGATATTGAAGGAACGGTCGATAGCCGAATTGGATTCTTCACGGATTACATCCAGTACTTCGGCATTGGTTGAATTAAAGGTAACACGGTCCTGAAGATCCATGGTACTGAAGATAGCCGCAAGCTTTGCATTGGGGTCAATCCTGTTAAAGGCCTCACCAAACAAGGTAACAAAATCTTTCTGGCTTTCCCGCTGAAGCCGCTGTGCTTCATCGAGAGCTTTATTGAAAGTTGGGTCGTTGCTGTTATTCGACATGGAGCGGATGAGGTCAACCACCGAAACTTCCAGGGTAACGTTCATCCCGCCTTTCAAATCAAGGCCAAGGTTGATTTCACGTTCTTTAGCCTCGCGGTAGGTATAATTCTTTACAAACAGATTGTATACAGGCTCGCCTGCAATCGAATCAATGTATGCCTGATATGCTGCAGGGTTATCACCCGATGCTTCCCTTGCTTTGCTTTCAACAATCCTGGTTACCAGAGTAAACGACAACTGGTAAATACAAACAATGGCCAGGGTGATGGCAAAAAACTTAATTGCGCCTTTACTTTGCATGAATTTTTAAATTATTGGTTCCGGTTTTTTTGAGCCCGCAAATATAGGATTAAATGTCAAGTATTGCAATAGTTGGCTTTCGCATATAAGTCGCTGACAATTAATTTTGTATGAATAAATTTAACATTCGATCAACAACCGGGCGAAACCGGGGCCTTTCACCCCTTTTCAGGTCAGACTTTACGTTTCAGGTATATGGTTCCGGCCGGCAACTCCGGAAAAGTGACTTTTTCGAACATTATTAAAATTTGATGTGGCAATATTTTATTATGTAAAAGGATATGTATATTTTTCTGACTTCAAATTTTCAAAATTTGCCCGATATGAAACATTTAATTACAGTATTTATCATTTGCCTTTCATTGGCGCATACCCATGCGCAGGAAATGTTAGGTTTCAGAAATTCAAACTATGCCGGTATACAA
>CAZPKJ010000184.1:0-5922 GCA_964587075.1 uncultured Flavobacteriaceae bacterium
TTATTTCGATGCTGAAAGTGTCACCTGGTTTTGTTTCCCAATGATCGGGGAAGTTCAATTGCACAGCGGCAATGTATCCCAGTATCAGAAATAATAATAAACCAAACGGTTTTTTCAGCAGTTCATTCAGCTCCTTTGCCGAAGTGGTACCAGAAAACTTTTTAAAAATCCTGAAAATTACCTGTGAAAGAATGGTTGAAAGAAGTTTCTTGAATATTAATCCCGCAATTAAAATCCCGAAGATCCATAAAAAGTCCTCAAGGGTGTTTCCATAATTATTTTGCTGCAGGAATTTATTCAGACTTTCACTCATGCCATATTTAGTTTATTCAATGCTATGGTAAACGCAGTTTCGGAGATACGGATTTTTGATTTATTTATGTCTCTTATCTGTATCAGCGCGTCTTTGATAATTTTTGAAACGTCGCTAAAAATATTTACATCGGTTACTGCCTTATTGCTTTCAATAAGAAAAGCGAAAACGCGGGCCATTCCGCAGTTTGATATAAAATCGGGGATGAGTGAAACCTGTAAGTCGGTGTAGGTTCCGGTTGGACCGAAAAATATTTCCGGATCGGCAAAGGGTACGTTTGCGCCACACGAGATGACTTCGAGGCCGTTTTTTATCAACTCATCAACCTGATCTCTGGTTACCAGACGGCTGGCCGCTGCCGGAATAAAAATTTCAGCCCCGCAACTCCATATATTCCGGTTAGCCTCTTCAAATGAAAGCATACCGCCTGTCTTTAACTGATTGCCATCACGGTGAACGAAGAGTTGACCGATTTCATCGTGTGAGAAACCCTCTTTTTTGATAACACCCCCATGACGGTCGATGATCCCGGTAATAACTGCTCCCATCGAACTCAAGTACCAGCCTGCCGCCGCACCGACATTACCCCAACCCTGAACGATTACCCTCTTGCCATGCAGGTTACCATTGTATAAATGGTAATAATGATTCACCGATTCGGCAACGCCATATCCGGTAATCATATCGGCTACCGTATACGGTTTTTCAGCGCCTGGCGACAATTTAGCGGAGGTAACCGGAAGTATAACCCCATTCCGGAGCCGTGAAATTTTATCAGCTCTGAGTTTTTCATCTCCGCCAAGGAAACCATTTACAACACCTTCCTGTGGGTGCTGCAAACCATAACGCGATGTAATTTCAATCACATCATGGATTTCGTCCACATTCAGGTCGCCCCCGGTGCCGTAATAATATTTCAAAACAGGTACAACCGCTTTGAACCAGCGTTCAAGGACACCTTTTTTTCGGGGGTCGGAAGGGTCAAAATTGATTCCCGACTTAGCCCCACCAATTTGCGGGCCCGAAACGGTAAATTTAACCTCCATGGTTTTAGCCAGCGACATTACCTCATGTTTGTCGAGTCCTTTGCGCATCCGGGTACCGCCACCAGCAGCACCACCCCTCAGGGAATTAATTACTACCCATCCTTCAGCTTCAGTCTCAGCATCTTTCCACTCAAACACGATTTCAGGCCGCTTTTCTTCAAACTTCTTTAATTCCTCAAGCATAAAAATATTTTCAGCGGACAAAGATAATAAGATTATTACGGAGCCTCTTTATGGAGTAAAAAAAGAATCCTTTATAAAGTAATATTTAACATCAGAATGATGAAAGAGAGTTTAACCTTTGTAATATGCACCACCGGTCGAATCGCGGGAAGCTCCGGTTACCGAAGCCAGTGTATTGTGGTATTCCAGCTTACGGTTTAAGCCCAGAAAAGCAAAAATTAATGCTTCCTTAAAATTTACCAGGTCGCTGGCAGGAATAACTACGTGTATGCCATGACGTGATAAATGATCTTCGATACATTCAACCAATATCGGATTAAAAGCGCCACCACCTGTGGTAAGCATGGTCGTGCCGGGTGCGTGAAATAAAACTTCCGATATTTGAACCCCTGCATGTTCGGTAACGGTTCGGAGTTTGTCATTCAACGGAATACCGGCAGTGTCAAGTAATGGTTTAAACTCCGATTCGAACCATTCCCTTCCCATCGACTTGGGTGAAGGGAGTTTGTAGTAAGCTAAATCATTCAAGGCTTTCAGGAGTGGCCGGTTGATTTTTCCTTTACCCGAAAGCAAACCGTTTTCATCATAAGATAATCCGGCCTGTTGTGCAAGGTAATTCAGCGCCATGTTTGCCGGACATATATCAAATGCGATCCGGTGCTGTGCGTGTTCATACGAAATGTTGGCAATGCCGCCAAGGTTTAAACAAAACCGGTGACCACCAAACAGATGTTTATCGCCAAAAGGCACTAACGGTGCGCCCTGTCCCGACAATGCCACATCGGTCGACCGGAAATCGCAAACCGTATCAATGCCTGTTAATGCAGCTATGGCTGCACCGCAACCCAATTGAAAAGTAAAATGTTGTCCGGGCTGATGAAATACTGTATGTCCGTGTGACGCTATTAAGTCAGGCTCAATGCCCGATTCATTACAAAACCGGTGAACGGCCTTGCCGATAAAACTCCCGTATTCACTGTGTGTACGGGCAAATGTTAATGCGTCGGAACCATGAATTCCTGATAATATTTTTTTCCATCCGGACGAATATTCTATGGTGGTAGCGCCCAATATTTCAAACGACCAATTGCCTTCAAATTCATCAAAGCGGCAAATGGCTATATCCAGGCCATCAAGAGAGGTGCCCGACATTACGCCTACAACAACATATGGGGATGACACAGTGGGAGAGCAGATTCAAATTAGTTGCAAGGATATTAAAAGTTTTGCCGTGAAGGGAATAAGCCCAAAAAAAAAATTAATTTTGCCCTTCGCCAAATGAACCTGAGTCTATGAAATTTGAATTTACCGAAGAACAGTTAATGATCCAGAAGGCAGCACGTGATTTTGCTCAGAATGAGTTACTTCCGGGTGTTATTGAACGTGATGAAAAGCAAAAGTTCCCATTGGAGCAAGTAAAAAAACTCGGAGAGCTGGGCTTTTTAGGAATGATGGTTGACCCGAAGTACGGCGGAGCAGGGCTTGATACCATATCGTATGTTCTTGCCATGGAAGAAATAAGCAAGGTAGATGCTTCTGCATCGGTAGTGATGTCGGTAAATAATTCACTGGTATGCTGGGGACTTGAACAGTTTGGCAATGAGGAGCAAAAACAAAAGTACCTGGTACCATTGGCTAAGGGCGAGGTTATAGGTGCTTTTTGTTTGTCAGAACCCGAAGCTGGCTCCGATGCAACATCTCAGCGCACCACGGCAATTGATATGGGTGATCATTACCTCCTCAATGGAACCAAGAATTGGATAACTAACGGGAATACCGCCTCGGTTTATCTGGTAATGGCTCAAACGGATGTTAACAAGGGTCATAAAGGAATTAACTGCCTCATTGTAGAAAAAGGAATGACCGGATTTACCATCGGACCCAAAGAAAATAAACTTGGTATTCGTGGATCGGATACACATTCGCTGATGTTTTCGGATGTTAAGGTTCCAAAGGCTAACCGGATTGGTGAAGATGGGTTTGGTTTTAAGTTTGCCATGAAAACCTTAACCGGAGGCAGGATTGGTATCGCCGCCCAGGCCCTTGGTATTGCATCGGGAGCATTTGAACTGGCTGTTAAATATTCAAAAGAACGTAAGGCTTTTGGCAAAGAGATTTCACAACATCAGGCCATCCAGTTTAAACTTGCCGATATGGCTACCGAAATTGAAGCTGCCCGCTTATTATGTTTAAAGGCCGCCTGGCTTAAGGATCAGAAGCTTGATTATGGCCAGGCCAGTTCTATGGCAAAACTTTTTTCATCACGCGTTGCAATGGAAACAACAGTGGAAGCAGTGCAGGTGCATGGTGGTTATGGCTACGTTAAAGAATATCATGTTGAGCGCCTCATGCGCGATGCCAAAATCACACAGATTTATGAAGGAACTTCAGAGATCCAAAAGATTGTAATTTCACGAGGATTGTTGCAATAATTGTAGCATCATTTTATAATTAACAGGCCCATGCGTTTTCATGTAGTTGTTTTTGGATTGATAATTTTCCTGTTTGCTTCCTGTACTTCTCAAAAAAAAGTGGTCTATCTTCAAAATGAGGGAACCGGGCCACAGCAGGGAACCTATCCGCCTTTTGAACTTAAAATTGTTAATCAGGACATACTTTCGATTCAGGTTTTTACCATTAATACCGAAGCATTTCCCGGCATAGCTTCAACAGTTGATAAACAAGTTATAGATAACCGGTCGGCCTATGAAAAAGGATTTGTTGTTGATAACCAGGGTGCCATTGAACTACCCTTGATAGGCAAGGTGAAGCTTGCGGGGTTAAGCATTGCAGATGCGCGCGATACGCTGGCAGGAAGGTTCAGTCATTACATGGATGATCCGGTTGTACTGATAAAGAAACTCAGTTTTAAGGTTACCATTCTTGGTGAGGTTGCCAGGCCCGGACTGTTTTACATCCCCAATGAAAAAGTTTCGCTGCTGGAAGCATTGGGTATGGCCGGTGACTTAACCTATTTTGGCAACCGCAAGGAAATAAAAATCATTCGCAGAATGGGAGATGGTTATCGCGAAATCATGGTTGATTTAACTACCAGTCAACCCTTAACGTCGGAGGCGGCCTGGTTGTATCCGGATGATGTGGTTTATATTGAGCCAATCAAACGCAAAGGGGTAACAACTATCAGCCCTACCGTAGCTGTGGTTTCTTCGATAATTGCTTCGCTTGCGCTGATATTTACTGTTATACTCAGAGAAACCAAATAAAATGAACAAGTTTAAGAACGAAGTAAAGGCCGGCGACGATGATCTTGATCTTTCGGGTTTCATGAGTGATGTCATGGCCCGGAAGTGGTGGTTTGCCGGAGCCTTTATTTTGTCGCTTGTAATTACATTTTTCTATATTAAATTCAAACTGCCCGTATACGAAGCCTCTGCTACGGTGCTGATACAGGAATCGAATGCCCCCACAGTAAAGATGGAGGATTTTTTAACCGGAAATATTTTCGGTGATCAGGCAAATATTGCAACCGAAAAAGGTATTCTTGGCTCACGCAGCGTCATGCGCGAAACTATTCGTTCACTCAATCTCCAGGTAAGTTATTTTAATACTTCGGTGTTACCTTATCTTCCAAGATACCGAAAACATCCGTTTACCGTAGTTATTGATTCCACATCGGTAATACCCGACTGGCTGTATGATACACCGGTGTCCCTGTCATATGTCGATGATAATAAATTCAAGATATCGGTAAGTGCCGATGATGAAACCGGTAAGGAGATTAATTATTCGCAGGTACATTCATTTAATGAAAGGATTTCGAACGATGTTTTTGGGTTTACAATAAAAAATGACCCGTTGTTTCCCAGAAATACCGAATATAATAATTACGAGTTTATCATTCATAATGAAACGGGCCAGGTAAACGATTATTTAACCCGGCTTAAAATCGAATCGCCCGATAAAGATGCAACCATTGTTAAGCTAACCTTCCGGGATGAAATTCCAACACGGGCTGTTGATATTCT
The DNA here is from genome assembly GCA_964587075.1 of uncultured Flavobacteriaceae bacterium. Classification (GTDB taxonomy): domain Bacteria; phylum Bacteroidota; class Bacteroidia; order AKYH767-A; family OLB10; genus CAZPKJ01. The sequence goes on from CAZPKJ010000184.1 coordinate 5,529, forward strand.
GAACAAGTTATGCGAAGTGTATATCAATCTCGATATACAGGATAAAACATCGGTAGCATCGCTTACCCTGAAGTTTGTTGATGACCAGCTTGAAGAAACCAGTAAGGTAGTAAGCAAGATCGAAGCCGAACTGCAGGAATTTAAGGAAAAGCATAAAACAGTTAACCTGAGCGAAGAAAGCAAGGCATTTCTCGATAAACTGAACTCCATTGACATGGAGCGCATGAAGTCGGAGATAGAACTGCAGTCGCTTGATAACTTGAAACAATACGTTACATCCAATTCCGATATGACCGAATTGGCGCCTTCAACACTGGGATTGCCCGATCCTTTACTGGTGGAGCTGATCAGTCGTTTTCAGGAGCTGCAGGCAAAGCGTAAAAGCTTATCGTAT
>CAZPKJ010000185.1:0-5775 GCA_964587075.1 uncultured Flavobacteriaceae bacterium
GGAACCCCAGAGGATCTGGTCAAGGATAAAAAGTCGGTTACCGGGAAGTTTTTGAAGGGGAAGTTGTAAAAAGGGTCATTGGGTCATAAAGCCATGAGTCAAAAATCATTTAAAATTTAAAATTTAACATTCGCATTCCCCCAATCTTTAATCTTTAATTTTTAATCTTTAATCTTTTCCGCCTGCCCTTTCCATGGTTTTGAAAAACAAAGGCGGTACCAGGGCATAGTAAATCATCGAAACATAACCATAGGGCAGAACCGGAGCGGCCGGATAAGAACGCAGTGTATGGTATGGACGCGATGCGTAATAATGATGATCGGCATGGCGGCTCAGATCGATCAGGAAATAACGGCTTATGACCTTGTCGGTCTGCCACGAATGCGATTCGTTCACCCGTTCCGTTTCATTCCGGGTAAGTCCATAGTGTTCAATGTAATTGGTATACTCCAGTAAAAAATTGGCAAAAAAGCCCTGTATCAGGAATGCGACCATCACCTCCCATCCCATGGCCAGGGTCATGGTAAGTGTAATACCAACCAACAGTAATACCGAGGCCACAACATAATTCCGGGGCGACCAGCGGCTCTTTCCCATCTGCTCCAGGCGTTTGGCCTCCACCCCGAATGCACTGCGGGTTTGTCCGGAAACCGTTCGAATAAAAAACGAATACAAACTCTCCCCTTTTCGTGCAGTAGCCGGATCGGCAAGGGTTCCCACCAACTTATGGTGAACCTTTAAGTGATCTATATAAAAATATATATTACAGGCACTTATTAACAATGTTTTTCCAAAAAACCGCATCGTGTTGTTTTTGCGGTGAATCATTTCGTGAGCGATGACTATTGCCGATGCTCCCGTATTAATCCCGGTGCTCAGACTGGCAAGTATGAACTGTAAAGTGGAATAGTTTCCACCTGTTACAAAATAGAAAAGCGACGCTAAAGCTGCAGCCTGCAAAATAACATGCATGTAAAGCAATGCATCGGGAAACCAGTCATCCCGGTCCTCCCCATTGCCTGTGTCGGACGCAACAAAACGTTCGAGAATAGCCAGCAGTCCCAGTGAAAAAAAAGTGTTGAGCCCCACCCACCAGCCGCCGTACAAATTGCCAATTATTACCAGGCACCCGGGTAACAAACTCCACGCGTAATTGTAGTTCCTATAAGTCCAACCGTTCATTCCGGTGCTAAATTAATCCCGATTCAGAAAGTGTGGGATTCCAAAACTAAAAATATTTAATTGTATTATTACTTTAATTAAACTTAATATTAAGTTGTTAAATAATTATTTATAAATAAGTTGTTCATAAAAGTTATGAGTTTATATGTTATGACATATAATTTATAGTTATCTTTGTAATCAAACTTAAAATCAAAAAACTATGAAAAAACTAATCATGCTCAGCCTGTTTATTTTGTCCGTTGCGTCAATGCAGGCACAAACCAATTGGTCGGTCGATAAGGCCCATTCACAGGTAATGTTCACCGTATCGCACCTGGTAATTACAGAGGTTACAGGTAATTTTAAAAATTTTGATGCGAAAGTGACGGCCGACAAAGCCGACTTTACCGATGCAAAAATTGAGTTTACAGCAGAGGTTGCTTCCATCAATACCGATAACGAGATGCGCGACAACCACCTCAAGAGTGATGATTTTTTCAATGCAGGCAAGTTTCCTGAGATGAAGTTTAAGGGTAAGGAGCTCAAAAAAGTAAGTGGTAACAAATACAAGCTTACGGGCGATATGACCATTCGTGATATCACCAAAACCATTACACTGGATGTAACTTTCTTAGGAATGGCAAACGACCCTTATGGCAATACCAAAGCCGGATTTAAGATAAAAGGAACCATTAACCGTTTCGACTACGGTCTTAAGTGGAACACCCTTACCGAAGCAGGCGGTGCCGTAGTAGGCAGCGATGTTGAAATAACTGTGAACCTGCAGTTAGCCAAGGCAAAATAACCGCTACGATCGGGCATGTACTGAAAATGCCGGATGACTTTAAATGAGCCATCCGGCATTTTTTATTTAAAGAGCGGATACTGCCTGTTAAATCGTTCCATAAATGAATACATGCGGCGCCGCTTCATCTTTTCGGAGCCAATATCTTTGAATTCGTTATAAAGTACCTCGTCAGGAGCCAGCAATTCCTGCAGGTTACCGGGGGTGTAATCGAACAACTCCCCTGTTTCCATATCCATGAGCCGGTAGGATGAAGTTGCCCGGGCATCGGTCACCACCGGGGCCATGTTGCCACGTATCATCGGGTACGATTCGAGAAAATAACTGATACGGCCCAACACCGAAAATTTATGGAACTTGTTACCCAGGTGCAGGTAAAAGTTACCGCCGTCAACAAAACCCCAGATATCGCGGTGACTGAAAATTTTATGCTCTTCGGTACCGTCGCTGTAATAGAGCTTTTCGCCATTGGCCCATTGCCGTATGGTAAAATCGGAACTTCCCGTCAGCGAGCGAATGAGCATACCCTTTACCAGGTCGGGCTTGCCATTTTTAAAGGACGATAATGATGAATAAACCCCATCAGGTGGTATAGTGAATTCACTTTGTGCAAGCATTTGGGGTTGAACCGAAGCCAGCAGGACTATAACAAACAGCAACATTACATTTTTCATGAAGCAAAGATAACGCCCGTGCGCTTTGGCCCGACCCAACCTACCCGATATTCTGCTTATTTTGCAGAAATTTTAATTGTTTGCCGCAGATACTTTACCTTTCATACGATGGCATGACCGACCCGCTTGGCCAGTCGCAGGTTATTCCCTACCTGGCTATGCTCAGCGGACGCGGATACCGTTTTCACCTGGTCAGTTTCGAAAAACCTGAAAATTTCAAGCAATCGGGCAACCATGTAGCCAGCCTGCTTAAAAGCTATCAAATAACCTGGCACCCGCTCACCTACACGCGTAACCCGCCTGTTCTTTCAACTATGTACGACCTGTGGCGCATGAAAAAGCTGGCGCTGAGGCTTTCTTCAAAAGAACAAATAACCCTGGTGCATTGCCGCAGCTATATCAGTGCCCTTGCGGGGATGTGGTTAAAACGAACAAAGGGAATTCCCTTTGTTTTTGACATGCGGGGTTTTTATGCCGATGAAAGGGTCGACGGAGGCCTGTGGAACCTTTCAAATCCGCTTTACCGCGTGGTATACCGGTTTTTCAAACGCAAAGAGCGTGAAATGCTGCTTGACGCCGGTGCGGTAGTATGCCTGACTCATGCCGCCAAATCTATTATCGGATCGTGGAAAATATCGGGCGATAAGCCTTTGCCCCTGACCGTTATTCCATGCTGTGCCGATCTGAATCTCTTTAATCCCGATTCCATCCGCGAAAGCGAACGCGAACGGATCAGACAACTGGTAAACATCACTTCACAACAACCGGTAGTGACTTACCTGGGAGCCATAGGAACCTGGTATATGCTGCCTGAAATGCTCCGTTATTTCAAAGAGTTGCTTGTTAAATATCCGGAGGCCCTTTTCCTGTTTATTACCCCCGAGCCGTATGCCGTAATACGCGATGCCGCCCTAAGCCAGGGTATCCCAGAAGCCGCAATTCGTGTTTTTAAGGCCACACGCGACGAAGTTCCGCAGGCGCTGAGCCTTGGGGTGGCTTCACTCTTTTTTATCAGGCCTACGTTCAGTAAGAAGGCTTCGTCGCCAACCAAGCAGGGAGAAATTATGGGCATGGGCATACCGGTTATTTGTAACCGCGGTGTTGGTGATACCGATTATGTGATTGAAAAATATGGGGCGGGGCAACTCATTGACCTCGATGAACCCGGTGCTTTTTCCAAAGCGGTGAACCAATTTGAGTTGGTTATTAAAACACCACCGGAACAGATAAGAGCCGGGGCCGAAGAGTTTTATCATCTCGAAAAGGGCGTTGACCTTTACCAGCGCATCTACGAAAGTATGAACCCTGATCAGCTGTTGTGATAGGGTTCGCCCTTTAAAATGGTAAACGCCCGGTATAACTGCTCCAGAAAAATTACCCGCGCCAGCTGATGCGAAAAGGTCATCGGCGAAAGCGATAGCTGATAATTGGCCCTTTCGCGTAAGCTGTTATCAAAACCAAAGGCTCCACCAATAATAAACACCAATCGCCTTCCACTGTTCCGGTCCCACCGGCCTAGTTCGGTGGCAAAGGCCACTGAGGTAAGCAGGCTCCCTTTTTCATCGAGCAACACTACAAAGTCATTGACCGCAATGCGCTTCAAAAAGGCACGTGCTTCCAGTTCCTTCAGTTTAGAATGGCTCATGGAGGCGGCATTTTTTATGTCGGCTACTATTTCCATTTCGAAATTCGCATAATGCCTGAGCCGCTGTTCGTAGAGTCCGGTTCCCGTAAGGAGATAAGCCGGATTTGTTTTACCAATTACCAGAAAAAGTATCTTCATGGGTTCATCGTTAAAAAAAATGTTGATACATCACTTCAAGCCGGATGTGAATAAAGACCTGCAAATAGCTTAATGTTAGTTATTTAATAAATTAATAAGTAAACATTTATAATCTCTTAACCGGCGTGCAAATTACATAATACCGTTGTAAATTAGCATCATTGGTTTGAACCCATTGAAGTTGTTACTTTGGCTTGATTATTGCAAAACTTCATTGAAAATCAAATGGAAATGAAAAGAGTAACCAAGTTAATCATGGTTTTGATGATAGCCGCAGGGAGTCTGGCAGCCTCATCTGACATATATAACGAAATATCGGACGCGATCCGTTCGGGCGACGCACGTTCGGTAGCCCGGTATTTCAGCTCAACCGTTGACTTAACCATTCTGAACCAGGAGGAGGTGTACAGCAAAGCGCAGGCGGAGCAGGTTTTGAGGGATTTCTTTTCAAAAAACACACCCCGTTCGTTCAACCTCATCCACAAAGGTGTATCAAAAGAGGGAGCCAAATATGCTATTGGCAACCTGGTTACCGCCCAGGGCGCGCAGTACAGGACCTATTTCTTTGTTAAGCAAACCGCCTCGGGCGAATTTATACAGGAACTGCGGTTCGAAAAACAATAATTAACTTATACCCTATCTGCTCCCTTCAATTTTCAGAGCCATCGTAACCACGGTGGCTTTGATTTTTTAAGCGGTTTGTGCAGAATGCTGCATCTTTGCAATGTAATTTTTATCTATGATGATTAACGTACAGGATTTTATAAGGCTCGCCCTGGAAGAAGATATCGGGGAGGGCGACCACACCTCGATGGCGTGCATTCCGGCAAACACTGGCGGCAAAGCAAGACTGCTGGTAAAGGAACCGGGTGTGATTGCCGGTGTTGAGCTGGCAGTGGAAATATTCAGACAGGTGGATGAATCGGCACGGGTTGAAATACGCATCCACGATGGAACCGTGGTACAACCGGGCGATATCATTTTTGAGGTATCGGCTCCGGTTCAGTCAATACTTATCGCCGAAAGGCTGGCTCTGAATTTTATGCAGCGCATGAGTGGTATCGCCACTAATACGAGGAAATATGTCGACCTGCTGAAACCCTGGCACACCAAAGTACTCGACACCCGCAAAACCACTCCCCTGCTCCGTTATTACGAAAAATGGGCGGTACGTATTGGCGGTGGCACGAACCACAGGATGGGACTTTATGACCAGATCCTTATCAAGGACAACCACACCGACTACGCGGGAGGAATCGGCAATGCCCTTATGAATGTCAAGGCTTACCAGGAAAAAAACGGCCTCAACCTGGCCGTTGAAATAGAAACCCGAAACCTGGATGAGGTGA
>CAZPKJ010000186.1:0-5731 GCA_964587075.1 uncultured Flavobacteriaceae bacterium
CGTCGCTGTACCGTTCATCCATATCCAGAATGTCGATGCAGAAGGACGTTGTTAAGGCGGTGAGGGCCGAATCGGCGCTTGAATAAGCCGCTGCAATTAATCCCAGAATAAATATCACCGGCAGCCATTCACCCAGTTGCCCTCCCATGGCCAGCATCGGGTACAGGTTATCGCTTTTGGCAGGTAGTGAAAGCTGCATGATGTCGCTGTAGAGGTACAACAGCGCTCCTACCGATAAAAAAATGAGGTTTACAAATACCAGCGATATACTGAACCAGAACATGTTTTTCTGCGCGTCACCAATGTTTCGGCAACTTAAATTTTTCTGCATCATATCCTGGTCGAGACCGGTCATACATATTGCAATAAATGCACCCCCGATAAAATGCTTCCAGAAATAATTTGGCGAATTGCTGTCGTCGAAAAAGAAAATTTTCGAGTGTTTGCTTTGCGCGATGTTATCAATCATGGCTCCAAAATCCCAACTCAAATGGTCGCTGATAATAAAAAGTGTTAGTACTACCGAAGTAAGCATGAATACAGTTTGCAGTACATCCGTGTATATGATGGTTTTTATACCTCCTTTGAACGTGTAGAGCCAGATGAGCAGAATAGTGATTACCACGGTTAATTCAAAAGGCATTCCCATTTTATCAAATACCGTGAACTGAAGCACGCTGGCCACCAGAAACATCCTGAATGAAGCTCCAAGCGTCCGCGAAAGCAGAAAAAATGAAGCGCCGGTTTTATACGATGCATTCCCAAACCGCTGGTCGAGAAAAGTATAGATACTGGTGAGGTTTAACCGGTAATACATGGGCATCAGTACCAGTCCTATCACCGCATAACCAACCAGGTAACCAAGTACAGTTTGCATATAGGCGAACTGGCTGCTGCCAACCCATCCCGGTATCGAAATAAATGTGACCCCCGATAACGACGACCCTATCATGCCAATAGCAACCAGGTACCAGGTCGATTTCCGTGAACCGATGAAAAAACTGGCATTGTCGGCTCCCCGTGAGGTGATGCGTGAAATGATAACGAGAACCGAAAAATATACCAGGATAATTATTGCTATCAGTTGGGGGCTCATAAGGGACTTGCCATTTTAATGATGGCAGGTAAAGTAAGCCATTAATGCAAAAAGGAAGGTGAAAATCCTGATTGGGGTATCCACAAAGTTTTGCACAATGAATACCAGCTGTTTCAACTGGAATTTACCCTTTTTTTGTACTTTTGAATGCCACATAAAAGCGTTATTAATTTGCAACAATATCCCTCAAAACTTCTCGAAGCAGCTGTAAATGAGTTCTCACGCCTGCCCGGTATCGGACGTAAAACGGCCCTCAGGCTTGTTTTGCACCTGTTGCGAAATTCAAACGCCGAAGTGGAACGGTTTGGCACTTCGATGATGCGGTTACGCAATGAAGTGAAGTATTGTAACGTTTGTTCGAATATTACCGAAGCGGATGTGTGCAGTATTTGTACCGACAATAAACGCGACCGCAGCCTGATTATGGTTGTTGAGGATATCAGAGATGTAATGGCTGTTGAAAACACATCGCAGTACCGCGGAGTTTATCACATCCTTGGCGGGATACTGAATCCTGTAGAGGGTATAGGGCCCGACCAGTTAAATATTCCGGGACTGCTGTCGAGAATTGAAACCGGTGAAGTCAGTGAAATCATTATGGCGCTTAGTACTACTATGGAAGGCGATACCACGATCTTTTACCTGTTCCGTAAGTTACAGCCTTTCAACATCCGCGTATCGACCATTGCCCGGGGTATTGCCATTGGCGGTGAGCTTGAATATGCCGATGAGGTAACCCTGGGCAGGTCCATATTGAACCGGACCCCTTACGATAATGCCTTCGCCAGGTAAGATATGACAAACGTATTTGCTTTCGTTACAAGCCTGTCCATTTTATGAAGCTTTCGGTAGTTATTGTCAATTACAATGTCAGGCATTTTCTCGACCAGTGCCTGCAATCGGTGGCTAAAGCTGTTTCTAAAATTGATGCCGAGGTGTTTGTCGTCGACAACAACTCGGTAGATGGCTCGGTAGAAATGGTGAGGGAAAAATTTCCCTGGGTACAGTGTATTGCCAATCGCGAAAACACCGGATTTTCAAAAGCCAACAATCAGGCTGTTACCTTGTCGAAAGGAGAATATGTTCTGCTGCTGAACCCCGATACATTGGTTGAGGAGGATACTTTCGAAAAATGTATCCGTTTTATGGATGACCATCCCGATGCCGGGGGACTGGGTGTGAAGATGATTGACGGCAAGGGTAATTTCCTGCCCGAATCGAAAAGGGGCCTGCCAAGCCCGTCCGTTGCATTTTATAAAATTTTTGGTTTGTCGGCCCTCTTCCCCAAATCGAAATTGTTTGGCAAGTACCATCTGGGATATCTCGACAAAGACAAAACACACCAGGTTGATGTGTTGTCGGGGGCTTTTATGATGCTGCGCAAATCGGTTCTTGATAAAACCGGATTGCTCGACGAAACATTTTTTATGTATGGTGAGGATATTGATTTGTCGTACCGTATCACCAAAGCCGGATACCGGAATTACTATTACCCCGGCACCCGCATCATTCATTACAAGGGCGAGAGTACATCAAAAAGCTCCATCAATTATGTGCTGGTGTTTTATAATGCAATGATCATTTTTGCCGCCAAGCACTTCTCGCAGAGCAATGCCAGGTTATTTTCATTTTTTATCAATATCGCCATCTACCTCCGGGCCGGTGTAGCCATCCTGAACCGCTTTGCGCGGAGTATGGCGCTGCCATTCCTGGATGCCGTCATGTTTTTTACCGGTATGTATATCCTCAAAATTTATTGGGAATCGTCGGTTAAGGAACTCGATTACCCGCCTGAATTTTTATGGATCGTGGTTCCCGTATATGTACTGATATGGTTATTCGCAATTTATCTGAGTGGCGGTTACGACCGGCCTTTACGTATATGGAGGGCCGTTAGAGGTATCCTGTCCGGGACGGTGTTTATTCTGGTGGTGTATGCCCTTCTGAGTGAAGAATACCGTTTCTCAAGGGCTTTGATATTGCTGGGCACGGTATGGTCGGTGCTGGCTGCCGCCACATCACGAATGGTACTGAACGTTTCGGGAGTGAAGGGATTCAGACTCGAAACAAGTGAAAGAAAAAACCTGGTTATTGTTTCGGGAGCCGAAGAGGGTAAACGCGTGCTCTCCATCATTCAGCTCTCCGGATCGCCGGTAACATTTGTCGGATTTGTATCTCTTGGAAATGGAGACCGTAATGATGAAAATGGCGACTATTCAAAATACCTGCTCGGGAACATCAGCAACCTGAAAGAAATTACCAGGCTGTACGCTGTTAACGAAGTAATTTTTTGCGCCAGGGATGTTACCTCGCAGGAAATCATTAACCAGATGCTGCTGCTGAGCAGTCTTGATATCGAGTACAAAATCGCTCCGCCCGAAAGCCTTTTCATTATTGGCAGCAACTCCATTAACGACCAGGGCGACCTGTACCTTGTTGATGTGAACGCCATCACCTCCCGGGCTAACCGGCGAAATAAACGGTTGCTCGACGTAGTTCTTTCCCTGGTGTTCCTGATGTTTTATCCGGTACTTATGCTAAAAGTAAAAAACGTTTCAGGCTTGATGAAAAACATATTCAGGGTCCTTTCGGGAAATTGCTCGTGGGTTGGATTTATCCGCCGCAGCGGGCAACCTGTTATGGAGCAGGTCAGGCACGGTGTTTTGAATCCTGCCGATGTGTTGTATCCGGTTACACCCGACGATCAGGCCGCAAACCGCCTGAATGCATTGTATGCCCGCGATTATTCTGTCGAAAAAGACCTTCGGATTGTGATGAGGTCGATTGTTCTGCTGGGACGCCGGGTATGAAAGCGAAAAAATGGGGTGGAGGGATGTCGTTCGACGAAATGCGCGGTTTGCTGAATGAACGGGCAGGTTATTTCAACAATCCGGCATTTATTCCCAGTGATCCCGTTTCCGTCCCGCACCGGTATTCCACCAAAGAAGATATTGAAATAAGCGCGTTTATTACCGCTATCATTTCATGGGGTCAGCGACCGGTTATTCTGAAAAATGCGACGCTGTTCATGGGACTTATGAACCATGAACCTTACCAGTTCATCCTGCATGCAACACCACGCGACTTAAAACCATTCAGTTCGTTTGTCCACCGCACATTTAATGGAACCGATGCTGTTTATTTTATAAAGGCATTACAGCATATTTATAAAAATCATCAGGGGCTGGAAAAAGTTTTTGAGAAAGCACTTCAAAAATCGAATGGGAGCATGCCGGATGCCATTGCCGGGGTAAGGGAAATTTTCTTTAGCAAAACTACACCCGGTCGCAGTGCCAAACACTTTGCCAATCCATTAAAAAATGCTTCTGCCAAGCGCATCAATATGTTTCTGAGGTGGATGGTACGAAACGACAAAAATGGAGTTGATTTTGGAATCTGGCCATCAGTAAGTCCGGCACAGCTGTATTGTCCGCTTGATGTTCATTCGGGACGCGTTGCCCGTGACCTGGGCCTATTAAGCCGCAGGCAGGATGACTGGAAAGCAGTTGATGAACTCACGGGCAATCTCAGATTGTTTGATCCGGCCGATCCGGTAAAATTCGATTTCGCCCTGTTTGGATTAGGGGTGATGGGAGTACAAAAAAATAAATGATTTATTTGAGAGCAAATGGTCGCGAGTAAACGCAAATTTCGGATTGTTTGCTTTCCGCGAAAGCGAACCGTTACAAACAATAATCAGTTTACAAAAGGTTACCCGCCAGGTTGGCCAGTTCCGAGCGTTCCCCTTTTTCGAGTGTAATATGCGCATATAGCGCGTTGTCTTTCAGTTTGTCGATTACATGCGACAAGCCGTTGCTGTGTGAATCGAGATAGGGGGTATCAATCTGGTTCACATCACCGGTGAAAATAATTTTTGTGTTTTCGCCGGCACGGGTGATAATGGTTTTTACCTCGTGAGGTGTGAGGTTTTGGGCCTCGTCAATAATAAAACATATGTTTGACAAACTGCGCCCCCTGATGTATGCGAGCGGAGTAATGTGCAGCTTTTCGGTTTCCACCATATCAGTTATTTTCTGATATTCCTTATCCGATTCGCGGTACTGGCTTTGAATAAACTTCAGGTTATCCCACAAGGGTTCCATGTAGGGATTTATTTTTGATTTGATATCACCGGGAAGGAATCCGATATCCTTATTGCTTAATGGCACTATTGGACGTGCGAGGTAAATTTGACGGAAGGTTTGTTTTATCTGGAGCGCCGAAGCCAGGGCAATAAGGGTTTTTCCGGTACCGGCTACACCCTGAATGGTAACCAGCCTGGCATGCTGGTTCATCATGGCGTGCATGGCAAATGTTTGTTCGGCATTACGGGGTCGTATGCCATACGCGGTTTCCTTCATCACCCGCTCAAGGCGCATGGTTTCGGGATTGTAATAAGCCAGCGCCGAATTCGATTCAAACTTGCTTTTAAGAATATAATAATGGTTTGCGATCGGTTTGGCCTTTTTGAAAATCAGGTTAAAAGCGCAATGCCCGTCCTTATATATCTGATCGATGAATTTTTTGTTTACATTTTCAAGGGTGGTCTTTCCCGTATAAAGACCCTCTATATCCTTTACTTTGCCGGTTTGATAGTCCTCAGCCTGCAGGTTCAGCGATTTGGCTTTCAGCCTG
>CAZPKJ010000187.1:0-5724 GCA_964587075.1 uncultured Flavobacteriaceae bacterium
GCACCGCAGGGTAGCTACGTTCGGTTAAGATAAGCGCTGAAAGCATCTAAGCACGAAACTTGCCTCAAGATGAGACTTCTTTATAAGGGTCGTCGGAGACTACGACGTTGATAGGATACAGGTGTAAAGGCAGTAATGTCAAAGCCGAGTATTACTAATTACCCGTTAGCTTTCTTATACAGCGATGTTCAATGTGTTTTCTTTCTCTAAATGTCATAATGATATTTATGGTGACTTTAGCGATGGTGTCCACCTCTTCCCATTCCGAACAGAGAAGTTAAGCCCATCAGCGCAGATGGTACTGCATTTACTTGTGGGATAGTATGTCGTTGCCCTAAATTTTAAACCCTGGAGGTTAATCCCTTCAGGGTTTTTTATTTTAAATCTTTTTGTGGTTAGGATATCGCCAGATTGCAAAGCTACCCGCTGATCACTGTATTAAATTTTAAAGTCTCTGGTATTGCACTGCAGGTTATTTTTGTGAGATTGGCAATATTCCACCTTAGGGTTAACCCGATTGTAGGGATGTTGTTCGGATGGTGAATTAATTCTATTTTCGCTTAAAATCTAAGATATGAAACGATTTTTGTCAGCATCCTGCCTACAATTTTGCTTTATCTCCATCACCTTCGCACAAACTCCCTATCTCCTAAAAGACATCATTAATGGAATAGCCGGAGGTATGGCAGTATCAAGCCAATATGCTTATTATACTCATCCCCTGAATGTAGTTTGGGAAAAGAATGGTAACATATTCTTTACTGCTGTTGGCTATAATACAGTGCCTTCCGGAGGTGCTTATACTAACGATGTTGAATTGTGGAAAAGCGATGGAACCCAGGCCGGAACTGTTGTTTTGAAGGACATTTACGTGGGGAATGAAGGCTCGTTTCCATCTGATTTCATTGAAATCAATGGAACCTTATATTTTACTGCCTACAATCCAACTAGTGGAAGGGAACTTTGGAAAACTGACGGCACTAATGCAGGTACTGTGATAGTAAAAGAAATTTTACCTGGTTCAGCAGGTGGTTTCATGCGATCCGGACAATTTGGTTACGAATTATTCCCATTTACAGTAGTATGGCAAAACAACGGCATATTTTATTTTATTGCCAATGGTTACTCGGGGGGGGCCACCAGTTATATCGATGATCTGGAACTCTGGAGAAGTGATGGTACTGATGCAGGTACTTATGTCGTAAAAGATATTTATCCCGGATACGATTCCTCTGCTCCTACGGATTTTAAAGAAGTGTATGGAGTTCTGTATTTCACCGCCTTTAACCCATCATCAGGTCGTGAATTATGGAGAAGTGACGGAACTAACACTGGTACCTACGTTGTTAAGGAAATCATCAATGGTGCCACTGGTGGGTTTCAGCAATCAGGTCAATGGGGGTTCAACTACTATCCGTTCAATGTTGTTTGGCAAAATAATGGTGTTTTCTACTTTATAGCCAATGGTTATAATGGCGGTCCTACGAGTTATATTGACGACCTTGAACTTTGGAGAAGCGATGGAACATCCGGAGGAACTTATCTGGTCAAGGATATTTATCCGGGTTATGATTCTTCCGCACCAACCGATTTTTATGAAGTGAATGGAGTACTTTATTTTACTGCAAATATTCCAGCCACGGGACGAGAACTTTGGAGAACTGACGGAACAAATAGCGGAACCTATCTTGTTAAGGAAATAATTAATGGTACTGCCGGTGGATTTCAAATCTCAGGGCAATGGGGTTATTCCTACTATCCTTTTCGCGTGGTATGGATAAACAATGGAATCTTTTATTTTATTGCAAATGGCTATTCAGGTGGACCAACCAGTTACATCGACGATCTGGAACTATGGAGGAGCGATGGAACAAGTACAGGAACCTACCTGGTAAAAGATATTTATACGGGTTATGACTCATCCTCACCTGCCGATTTTCAGGAATTCAGTGGCGTGCTTTACTTTTCAGCAAACACCCCATCATCAGGCAGAGAATTATGGAGAACTGATGGAAGTAGCAGCGGAACATTCCTGGTGAAGGAAATTATTTCCGGAAATGTTGGTGGTTTTGAAGTATCAGGTCAATGGGGTAATGTTTCGTTCCCCTTTCAAATAGTTTGGCAAAACGGAAACAGTTTTTATTTCATAGCCAGCAGCTTTGTTTCAGCACCAGGTAATTCAACCAATGATCTTGAACTCTGGAAAAGTGATGGTACACCAGGTGGCACAACCTTGGTGAAAGATATTAATCCCGGAAATGAGGGCTCATACCCTTCGAGTTTCCATGGTTTCAATGGCACACTTTATTTTACAGCTTACAATGCATCATCTGGACGAGAATTGTGGAAGTCGGATGGAACTACCGGCGGAACACAAATGGTGGCTGAAATTATGAATGGAAACGTTGGAGGATTTTCTGTGGCAGCGCAGTTTGTATATGAAACCTTACCCTTTAATGTCGTTTTCAATATCGGAAGCAATTTTTATTTTGTAGCAAACGATTATGCTTCTGTTCCGGGAGCTGGATCTTATGAGAATAATGTTGAGTTATGGAAATCGGACGGCACTCCTTCCGGCACTTCTAAGGTTATGGAAATTTTTCCAGGAACCAATGAAGGTTCTTACCCGCTTTATTTCACCAATAATTTGGGAAAAGTGTTTTTTACTGCAAATAACCCAAGCTATGGGAGAGAAATTTGGGTTATTGATGTGCCTGTTTCTGACGGGCCGGATTTGTCGGCAACAGAAGAATGGAAGGTATTTCCAAACCCCGCCAGCAATTTGGTGAATGTGACTTATAAATCATCACTTGACTCCATTACTTTGGAGAGTATTTCAGTATCCGATGTACACGGTCGGGATATATTCTGCAAAAAATTGCAGAATAAATCAAATGTCTGCTTTGAACAATTGGATGTCAGTGATATCAGCACCGGAGTTTACTTCATTAAATTGACATCTTCTACAACCATCAAAGTCAGGATGTTTGTTAAGGAGTAATTCATTTTCTTAAAGAATTATATTGAAAATTGTTTCTGCAAATAATAATGCAAAAAATTGGCATGGGATAATTTTGATTGCTCATTTCCGGTATGGAATTAAAGTGAATTTATAAATTTCATAAATTGAAAATCGAAACACCTAAACCCCGCCTGTTTATCGAAGTAATCGAATCGATGCGCGGTATGGCAGCCCTTGGTGTAGTTTTTTATCACTTTGGCAACGGAACGCTGCCAACGCTGGTTCCTAATTATTTTGGAAGCTTTTTCGAATGGGCACGACTCGGTATCCCGATATTTTTTATTATTTCCGGATTTGTTATTCCCTATTCGATGTATACTGCCGGCTATACCCTCAAGGATGCCGGCCGATATTTCCTTAAACGAATGACCCGAATGGGCCCACCGGCCTGGATTTCTATCATGTTCGTTTTTGTTATTTATTTCGGCGCACTGTGGATGAATGGAAAACCTATTCAGGGCATGACCTGGCCCGGTACTTCATGGCAGGCAATTCTTTCTAATATTGGCTTTTCATTTGTTTTGTTTGATGTAGAAAAGTATATTGAAGTTTACTGGACCCTGGAAGTTGAGTTCCAGTTTTATATCCTGATACCATTTTTGTTGCCTTTGGTTCTCAAATTTCACCGGAACCAGCTGGCACTTTCCTTAATACTTATAGCCATAAGCGCCTCTTACTTTTTCCACCACGACCGGATCTTGTTTTTTAAATACAACTCCTATTTTATCATGGGTATGCTGCTGTTTCTTTACAGAATGCAGCTTATAGAACGTAACTACTTTGTAATTGCCTCCTTTCTGGCAGCCGTTGCCTGTTACTGGCAAATTGGAGTGAATGCCGCCTGCGCCTCGGTAATTGGAATATTGTTTATAGGACTGGTACGGTTTAGTCATCCGGTAACGAATTTCCTCGGATTAATTTCGTTCAGTCTCTATATTACTCATCATAACACCGGGGTTGTTGCTGAATTTGTGTTGAGAAACCTATATGGTGAAAATCCCGGCGAACCGGTAAAAATTATCATGTTTTTTGTTTATATACTTATTGCAATCGCCTTTGCCTGGGTATTTTATAAATTGGTAGAGGAACCTTTTTTGCGATTATCCAAAAGAATTTCAATCAAATCACGTAAAAAATGAATCAAACCGGTTTCCAATATTCGTCATGCTGAACATGAAGCCATGTTATATTATTATTGTCGTCCTTTTTTTAACAGGGATCAGAGGTTGGTCGCAATCTGCAAACGATAGCATATCACGTGAATATTTTACCGGATTTTTTGATTCTGGTATGTTGTTTCCGCGTCTTGCATCCAATGCGACCGATTCGGTGCTGTTCCGTGCATTTTTTTACGATAAATCAAAACAGGAGATGCTATTTACGCCCCGCACAGGTGGTCCGGGTGCAGCAACATCGAACCCGTTTGTTGTGGTCTCGTCCAATAAAACTATTAACGATGGATTCAATCAGTTTGCCCCAATTACTTTTCAGGCTGTCAGAGTACCAAACTACCATGCTTCGAATCGCAGGATTACCAGTCTCGACTATCACATTGGATCCAAAAAAGAACAACATATTCTTATTAGCCACCAGCAGGAACTAAAGCCCTGGCTTTATGCCGGCCTCGATTTTGGTGCCATGACCTCGCAAGGGGATTTTTCGCGCCAGCTACAGTCGAACCGTAATTTCGATATCTGGTTAAATTTTGAATCTCCGGGAGGTTTGTACAGAAATTATTTAGCATACACTTCCAATAAAATCAACAATCAGGAAAATGGCGGCATAACCGCTGATTCGGTTTTTGAAAATGCATCATCGTTAAACACACGTACCTTGCCGGTACAGCTCAGCAATGCTTCCACATTACACCGGAGCCGTGACTATTTCTTAAAGCATGAGTTAAACCTGAATCGCCTGCTGCAGGGAAAGCAGAGTGACACTGCTATCACCCGCTTCGGTTCAGGTTCATTTGTTCTTGGTCACACATTGCACTGGAAGCGAAAATTGATTCAGTTCTCTTCGCTCAATCCCGATTCAGGCTATTTCAGCGGTATTTTTATTGACTCAACAGCAACGAATGATTCAACATTTTACAATGATCTGTTTAATGAAGTAACTATCAAATTTGTTTCCAGAGAAATAAATGGAAATGTATTTACTTTTTCGGTTGGAGGAAATTATCAGTATGCCACCTATTTTACTTCAGGCACCGATACAATTTTAGATGCGGGAAACGGGGTAGCTGGAGCTGAATGGAATAATCAAAATACTTATATTGGATTATCTGTCTCAAAAGGAATCACAGGAGACTTTAGTGATATGTATAAAATCGGTCTCAGTGGAAATACATCTATAGGTAAAAATAATAATACTATAAACTTTTCGATACAACACGGGCGATTACCTCATCCGCTCCGCGAACAACGGTATTTCTCAAATCATTTTCGCTGGAACAACCACTTCAAGCTTCAGGACAAGTCTGATTTGTTTCTCAGATATTATCTTGCCAAAAGTAAAATCAGCCTTACCTCCAGGACATCTTTTATAAAAAATATGGTGTTCTACAAAGAAGACTACCTGCCACAATCTTATAACAAAACTATTGCTTTTGGTGACATTTCACTGGCAGGGATTTTTAATTTGAGAAAATTTGGAAGCGATTGGCAATGCGCTTACTCCTTTACGGGAAATGAAAGTGTAAT
>CAZPKJ010000188.1:0-5649 GCA_964587075.1 uncultured Flavobacteriaceae bacterium
TATCCCGAAAGGATGGCCGACAGGATTCTTGGCATGGGCGACATAGTTTCACTTGTTGAACGTGCCCAGGAACAGTTCGATGAAAAAGAAGCCGCGGCCCTTCAGAAAAAAATTGCCAAAAATAAATTTGACTTCAATGACTTTTTATCGCAGCTGGAGCAGATAAAAAAAATGGGTAATGTAAAGGACCTGCTGGGTATGATACCGGGTGTTGGAAAAGCCGTAAAAGATATTGATATAGATAATAATTCATTCAATGGTATTGAAGCCATTATCCGCTCCATGACTCCTGCCGAACGCTCCGATCCCGGGCTGCTGAACGGTAACAGGAAGAAACGTATTGCCGAAGGCAGTGGTACCACCATTGTGGAAGTAAACAGGCTCATAAAGCAGTTTGAAGATATGCGGAAAATGATGAAAGCCTTTACCGGTGGCAATGCTGCCAAAATGATGCGTAATATGCCTGTGCGCCGTTAATTTTATTCAAATGATTTTACTCGACGGTAAGGCTGTTGCCGAATCTATTAAGAAAGACCTTGAGTCGCAGGTAGCTGCCATAAAAGCCGCCGGAAAAAAAACACCACACCTGGCCGCTATTCTGGTTGGCAGCGATGGTGCCTCCGAAACTTATGTAGGCAACAAGGTTAAAACCTGTCATCAAATAGGGTTTCACTCTTCGCTCATCCGTTTTGATCAGTCGGTATCCGAGGAGGTTCTGCTTCAAAAAATTAAGCAAATCAACGAAGACGATGCCATCGACGGACTTATTGTTCAGAGCCCGCTGCCCCCTCACATATCATTTGATGTGATCACCGAGGCCATATCACCCTCCAAAGATGTGGATGGATTTCACCCCGTAAACACCGGCAGGCTTATGCAAGGCAAACCGGCTTTTGTTGCAGCCACCCCTAAAGGTATCATGACGCTGCTGGAACATTATAAAATCAAAACTGAGGGTAAGAACTGTGTGGTTATCGGAAGATCCAATATTGTCGGCATGCCTGTTAGTATCCTTATGGCCCGGAACGCGTTGCCGGGAAACAGCACCGTTACCATCTGCCACAGCAAAACCAGTAACCTGAAGGAGCATTGCCTCAGAGCAGATATCATCATTGCCGCGCTGGGTAAACCGGGCTTTCTCGGTGCCGACCATATCCGGGAAGGAGCCGTGGTGGTTGATGTGGGAATTACCCGTGTTGCCGACCACTCAAAAAAATCGGGATTCCGCCTGGCAGGCGATGTCGACTTTGAAAATGTGGCACCCAGATGCAGCTATATTACCCCTGTTCCGGGTGGTGTTGGACCAATGACCATTATTGGACTGCTTCAAAATACACTCATTGCAGCGAACCGGGAGATTAAATTTTAACAGTTTATAACCATGGTACAAAACCTGGCGGATACTTTAGCCGTGATGGAAGCGTTTTACACCATCCAGGGCGAAGGTATTCATACAGGTAAGGCGGCCTATTTTATCCGGTTAGCCGGATGTGATGTGGGTTGTACCTGGTGTGATGTTAAAGAATCGTGGCCCAGTAAACCTGAACAACGGCAGGCAGTTGATACCATTGTGCAGGATGCCCTCAGTCATCCGGCCCGAATTGCAGTCATTACAGGCGGTGAACCCTGCATGCAGAACCTTGAACCGATCATTGAATCGCTGCACACCGGTGGATTTAAAGTGCATATTGAAACTTCGGGGGCTTATCCAATGACCGGTCAGCCCGACTGGATATGTGTTTCGCCTAAAAAGTTCAAAAAGCCCTTGCCCTCTCTGCTGGCTGTGGCACATGAATTGAAGGTAATTGTTGCCCATTCATCCGATTTCAGGTGGGCCGAACAAAATGCTGCCCTTGCTGACAGCCAATGCAGGTTGCTGCTGCAACCCGAATATGGAAAATCGGAGAAAATGATGCCCCTGATAGTAGATTACGTTTTAAAGCACCCACGTTGGAATATATCTTTACAAACACACAAAATAATCGGAATACCATGACCAAAGCCTTTTGTTTCGCCCTGGGCTGCATTATAGCCGTTTTTACCGCATTTCGGGTTCATGGTCAGCCGGCATATACTTCGGTAAACAAATCGGCTATAAAAAACTACCAGGCCGGAATTGAGTATTACGACAAATACGAACCCGAGAAAGCTAAAAATGAGCTTCTCAAAGCCATTGAAAAAGATCCCGCATTTATTGAACCCTACCTGGTGCTGGTGAACATTTATGTTGAGGCGAAACAATATGAAACGGCTATTGATCAATACAAGAAAGTTGTGGCGCTCAATCCTAATTATTTCGCCAACAGTTATTACAACCTTGCAAACATTGAATTGAACATAGGGCGGTATGCCGATGCCCGTACCCACTATGAACAATTTCTGAAACTTCCATCGGCCAGGGAGCCATTTATATCCAACGCCCAAAAAAGAATTAAATCCTGTGAGTTCGCTTTGGAAGCCATGAAGAATCCGGTGCCTTTTAATCCACAAAACCTGGGTCCGGCCATCAACAGCCGGTATGATGAATACTTTCCTACCATTACCATCGACAATCAAACAATGATATATACCCGCAACCGGCCCGAATCGGAGATGTCGAAAAAATATCACGAAGACTTTTATGTCAGCACACTAAAAGATACCGGATGGGGGCTATCGGTAAATGCCGGTCCGCAGTTAAATACCGGAGGTAACGAGGGTGTTCCCAATATATCGCACGATGGCAAACTGCTCTTTTTTGCAGCCTGTCACCGCTCCGATGGCAAAGGCTCATGCGATATTTACTATTCAAGGCTGCGGCAGGATGGGTGGACACGCCCGCTGAACCTTGGACATCCTATCAACACCGGTGCCTGGGAATCGCAACCTTCGTTTGCCTCTGATGGCAGGACACTCTACTTCATCCGGGGAACGCTTACCGCTAAAGGTATCCGCGAGCAGGATATCTATACTTCTGTTATCAGTGACGATGGAAGATGGAGCACGCCTCAGAAATTACCCGATTTTATAAATACCGGTGATGAGGAGGAGTTCGTTTTTATTCATCCGGATAATCAAACACTCTACTTTTCATCCGACGGGCACCCGGGTATGGGTGGCCTCGATATTTATGTGGTACGACGAAAGCCGGATGGTACCTGGGGAATACCCGAAAATGTTGGATACCCTATTAACACCCATCATGATGAGCGTGGGTTGCTGGTTGGACCTAAGGGCGATATTGCCTACATCTCTTCCGATCGTGAAGGGGGGTTGGGTGGTCTCGACTTATACAGTTTTGAGTTGCATGCTGCCGCAAGACCTTTACTCACCACTTATGTAAAAGGGGTGGTATCAGATAAAACAACAGGAACAAGACTTGAAGCTTTGTTTGAAATTATTGACCTCGAATCGGGAAAACCGGTAATCAGTTCCTCCACTGAAAAAGGAACGGGTGAGTTTGTGGCTTCCCTCAGTGCCGGAAAAGATTACGCCCTCAATGTTTCTAAAAATGGCTACCTTTTTTACTCCGATCATTTTTCATGTAAGGATCCCGCCGACCTGAAGAATGCCTATCTGCTCGACGTAAAACTGAATCCTGCCATTGAAGGAGGGAAGGTTGTGCTGAAGAATGTGTTTTTCGATACCAATCTTTTCCAGCTGAGGAGTGAGTCATATCCTGAACTCGATAAGCTGGTTTCGTTTATGAAATCGAACCCGGGTATCAGTATCGAGGTGAGCGGACACACCGACAGTACCGGTGATAAAAAGAAAAACCAGGTGTTGTCCGAAAACAGGGCCAAATCAGTTTATGATTATCTTGTTGCGAAAGGAATAGCTTCATCAAGACTCACTTTTGCAGGATATGGCGATTCACGTCCCGAAGCTGCCAACGACACCGAAGAGGGGCGGGCATTAAACAGAAGAACCGAATTTTTAATTACTAATTCAAAGTAGCAACTTGCATCAGGTCACGGCAAAAAGCGGCTCCATCAAAATATACAGGAATGCACCTGCCAGGTATCCGATGACCGCGTAAAAGGTAATGTTGCGCATATACCAGAAGAATTCTATTTTTTCCATTCCCATTACGGCTACACCAGCCGCTGAGCCTATGATAAGCGCACTGCCTCCTGTTCCGCAGCAGTATGCCAGAAACTCCCAGAAATAATGATCGGTAGGATAAACTGACAGATCATACATACCCATGGCTGCCGCAACCAGTGGAACATTATCAATGATGGAACTTAACAGGCCAAGTGTTATAACTATAACATTGGTGTTGCCGATGGTTTCATCCAGGTAAAGAGCCAGTTCCCGGAGCATACCCGCGCTCTGGAGCGATGAAACGGCTACCAGAATTCCCAGGAAAAAGAGGATACTTGACGTGTCGATTTTTTCCAGAGCACGCATAACGGTAAACCTGCCTTTTACATCCACCGGTTTTTCGCGGTGAAGCATTTCAGTAAGCACCCATAATATGCCCAGTCCGAGTAATATCCCCATGTAGGGAGGCAGGTGAGTAATGGTTTTGAAAATAGGTACAAAAATCAGGCTCGATATGCCTGCAATAAGAACCAGGTTTCTTTCAAATGGCCGCGATCCATGAATGGGTTCAGATGCAACCCGTGGTTTTTCTTCCCCTTTAATTCTGAATGTAATTAGTATCAGAGGGATGAGCGCGCAAAGCAAACTGGGTAAAATCAGTTTTATAACAATGTTGCCGGCGGTTATCTGACCACCGATCCAAAGCATGGTTGTTGTTACATCGCCTATGGGAGACCAGGCGCCACCGGCATTGGCTGAAATAATTACCATGCCCAGAAAAAGCATCCGGTCTTTTTTGTCACTTATCAGTTTTCGGCTGAGTGAAGTCATTACAATGGAAGTGGTGAGGTTATCGAGTACTGCCGAAAGGAAAAACGTAAGAAAAGCCATTATCCACAGGAGTTTTCGCTTATTGTTGGTATTTATTCTGCTGGTGATTGCTTCGAAACCATCATGCGAATCAATAAGCTCTACAATAGTCATGGCGCCCAACAGGAAAAACAGTATTCCTGAAATTTCCCCTAAATGTTCAGTGAGCTCATGGTTTACATGCTCGGCATCATGCCCGAACATAATGAATACGGTCCAGCACAAAACTCCGGTAATAATAGCTGATGCCGCCTTGTTAATGTGAAGAGGATGCTCGAGGGTTATAGCCAGATACCCCAAAATAAAAACCACCAAAATAATAGCTTCCATAATAATAATCAGCCTTTTACAGTAAAATATTTAGTAAAGAATGGCCAAAAGTAACGAATTTGAATTGAATGAAATGTTATGTTTGAAAAGATGCAGGTTGATTCGTTTAATCACTGCGGTGGGTTTTACGTATGTGCTTTTTTGGCCCGTCGCATTTCCATGTCGGCATCTTTCTTTTTCAGGTCGTCGCGCTTGTCATATAGCTTTTTCCCCCGGGCCAAACCTATTTCAAGTTTCGCGTACCCGGTTTCCGAAATATATAACCGTAGAGGAATAATGGCGAACCCTTTTTCACGTGTCCGTGATTTCAGCTTTTTCAATTCCTGTTTGTTGAGTAAAAGCTTCCGGTCGCGTTTCGAAAGATGATTGTTATAGGAACCTTCCCTGTATTCGGCAATGTGCATCCCTTTAACCCACAACTCA
>CAZPKJ010000189.1:0-5610 GCA_964587075.1 uncultured Flavobacteriaceae bacterium
AACTACAACTTATGCCGTAACCAGACCTGACGACATCCTGATTAGTCCTGCCATTTCAAATATTGGCGTGTTCGACTTTGATGAGATGCGGGCAGCCATCGATTCAGGTTATAAGGCTACCATGAGACAAATTGACGACATAAAAGCCCGCGCCGGCCGGTCTGTTTCGCAATCGGAATTAAGAGAGAAAAGAGAAGCGTTTCGCTCCGGCTTTAATCCCATTATAATAGATAATATTACTGCTACAGGAATCAATACTTATCAGTCAGCCTACGTTCGCCGAATATTGAATTATGAAAATGCATGTCTCGAAGTAGATGATTTAAAACCCATGTTTTTCAAACTAATAACCAATAACAACATCAAGTCGGCTTTTCCCCGGCTGAATTATAACGACTCTACCGGTTATTACGACCTCGATTTGCTGGTGCGAAAACAAAAAGGTCTCCGGCTCGATTTCGGAGGAAATATTTCTTCCAGCCCTATTAATCAGGCATATGTCGGTTTTCAGTACAATTACTGGCGCAAACAGGCTATGACCGTAAATGCTAATATTTATTTTGGTAAATTGTATAACTCGGTGAGCGGTTCGGTACGCCTCGACTTTAAACAGCGCCATCAGTTTTTTGTTGAACCCACAATAACCATAAACCGGTTTGACTACTTTAAGAGCAGCTCTGCATTTCTTGAAGATATAAAACCTGCATTTTTAATTCAGTCGGACCGTTTTTATGGAGGCACTGTTGGTATTCCGGCCCGTAACAAAGGTGTGCTCACCGGCTCGGGTGGTTATTTCAGTTTACTCAGTAAATATTACCAGACCCGGGATTTCCTGAGCAATGATATTACCGATGAAACCGAATTCAATGGGGTAACCGGTGCAATAAATTTTGAAAGAAATACCCTTAACCGAAAAATGTATCCCGCACACGGAACATTTTTCAACCTGATAGGCCGTATCGTCGTTGGAAACGAAACAACAAAGCCCGGTACTACCGGATTGTTTACCGATACCATTGCCGAAGACCACGAGTGGCTACAGATGAAAATGGTTTATGATAATTATTTTAAAAATATTGGAAGGTTTACTTTTGGTTTTTATTCGGAAATGTATTTATCGTCGCAGCCGTTTTTTGCGAATTATACAGCCACCATATTATCAACCCATGCATATCAGCCGCTTGCACAAAGTAAAACTATATTCATGGATAATTACCGTTCGCATAATTAC
The DNA here is from genome assembly GCA_964587075.1 of uncultured Flavobacteriaceae bacterium. Lineage (GTDB taxonomy): Bacteria > Bacteroidota > Bacteroidia > AKYH767-A > OLB10 > CAZPKJ01. Next base: position 1,232 of record CAZPKJ010000189.1, read on the forward strand.
ATTGGAATGGGATTAAAAACAATTGTTAATCTTGCAGCCAACCTTGAAATCAGACTGGAGGGGCATATGTTTCAACCCTTTCAGGAAATAATTGAAACACCCAGTTTGAAGTCGAAGTATGGAAACGCTTTTGAAAGCCGGTGGGCCCTGGCTAACGTCTCTGCCATTTATCATACTCCTGTAGGACCATTAAGCTTAAGCGTAAATTATTACGAAAAACGTGATAAACCGCTCTCGGTGCTGTTTCATTTCGGTTATATTATCTTTAACCGCAGAGCCCTCGAGTAATTACCGGCGCAGGTGAACCCTGTGAAAAGATACCAGGAATTTACTGGCTTCAAAACTTCCTTTGGCAGGATTCCATATATAGAATTTGACCATACTGTTTTCAGGAGAGTTACGGGGGAGTAAAAATCCGAATTTTCGATGCTTCCAGGTATTGAATGACTCCGATGGCAGTTCATTAATAGCGATGCCGTTCCAGTAAGAAGTATTATTCAATGTATCTTCAATACTGCATACCAGCAAAGCCTCATTGGCTCCACCTGCTTCAGTCTCCATCCGCGAAAGCGAAACCCTTACATACGTACCTGTTCCCTCATTGATCAGGCTACGGTATGGTACATTTAGTGTCGGGCTGAATTCGGTGCCCTGCAGTTTTATTATGTCGGCTGGCCCGCCATTCGGCAAATCTTCATTATGCTGTTTCCATATACCACCGATATAAGTAAACTGTAAAAACGGTGTATCTTCAATTTTGTGATAAATAATATCTTCATCGGCACCAAAAACGTTGCGGAAGTTACTGCCTGTTTTCAAAAATACATACCGGTATTTTTCAAAGTTCATTGAATCGGGATGAATAATGCGGTACCGATACTGGTAAGTTTGAATTACACTGATCACTAAAACAAGCAATAAAAATAAATACATGATAAGTTTACGAATCTTGCCGGATACATGGGAAAGCAGAAATGCAACGGGAACTGCGAACAATGGATAAAAATCAATGAATGCCCTGAGTCCAAATCCATCTCCATAAAACCAGTTCCACCATGAGGAAATTACAAATACAGCGGAACAAAAAAATAAAATAAATGATACTCCCTGATAGCGGTTCTTAAAAACAGTAATTATCATCACCGGAAAAATAAGTAACCAGAAAGGTGAATAAACTAAAAATCCTTTCTTGAAGCTAAACAGTGTCTGAAGAATTTTCGGATCACTAAAATTAAAACCTTCATCGCCGTATGACCACTCAAACCAATTTCCTGTTTGCAATTTAAATGCGGTTAACTGAATCGCAACCATTGTAAAAAAAGCCAGTGCTCCACCCGTTATTGCGGCATACCGCTGTGAAATATTTAAAAAGGCCCGGCGTAAATCGTAAAGTGAACCCGCAAGAAACGGAATTGCGGCTATAACAATTAAATTGACAGGTCGAACTATGGTTATGAGACCAAGAATTAAACATGCAAGCACAAAATAACCTGCACGGTGATTCAATATATAAATTCTCGAAAAAAATGCAAATGCTGCTATGCAGGCAAAGGAATAAACATGCGCCATCGCACTATGTATGGCTGTGTAATACATCAGGTTAGTGCCTGCTGCAATCATAACAAGTAAAACAGCACTATGCCTGTCGGGTACGCGATACGACCGCAACAAGAGTAGCAAAAAGTATAGTCCGGTTATTAAATAAAAATAAGCTGAACATAAAACCATCAGCATATACGGCCACGAGTAACCGGTTAGCGGCTCTCCCAGCCAATCAGCGATGGCATGCCCGGTCATGAAGAATGGCGCTATCATTAACGCAACTCCGGTGTAGTTTTTATTTACACTTCCCGTTTTAGTAACCACCCTGAAACGCTGGTTATAATACCTTTTTACTGACTCGTTGCCGGGCGCATTGAAAAACTCAAATGATAAATCGTTATATATTACAACGGCGGGAAGAAACGCATAATACCCTTTGCTGTCGCCATCGATAATTGCTTCCCAGCCATTACCATCATTGCCGTTCCAGCGGTGAAAAAAAGAAAAGAAAAGAAAAATAAGTGTAACTATAACAAATGCAAAAGATATAGGATTTCGATGTAAGTTTTTCATAGGGCCTCATCGCAGGAATGATCCATACTTTAAAATACACCACACGGCTCTTACTCCGTCGACCCATCCTATTTTTTTACCCTGTACGCCTGTTCGTGGAAAATACCTGACAGGCACTTCGGCAAAAGTCAACGCTTTATTGCGTGCCAGCTTGGCGGTAATTTCAGGCTCAAATCCAAATCGCTTTTCAACCAGTTGGATGGTTTTCAAGGCATGCGCGGGAATAAGTTTGTAACAGGTTTCCATATCGGTAAGCGAAACACCGAAAGCTATGTTCGAAAATCGTGTTAAAAATTTATTCGCCAGCAACGAGAGTGAAAGCGAACGGGATTGGCCCTTATTCAAAAAGCGGGAACCATAAACAACATTGGCCTTTCCGGAAATGACAGGATGCAACAACAAGTTATAATCATTGGGGTCGAGTTCAAGGTCGGCATCCTGAATAACAAAATATTCACCCGATATATGCTGCAATGCCGTTTGAATGGAACCTCCCTTACCCTGGTTAACATGGTGTGAAATGAACTTTATCCGATCCTGTGAACCGGTTTTATTCAAAAAACCCTCAATTACCTTTTTGCTTTGGTCATTGCTGGCATCGTTAACAAGAACCACCTCTTTTCTTATTCCGTTAACAAGTTCCACCTTCAAAACTCTGTCGAGTACTTCGGCAACGGTTTTTTCCTCGTTAAAAACAGGAATAATAATACTGAGAATGCTTATTTGCATTTACAAATGGTAATCAGCAAAACCGGTAAATCAGGCCTGGGCGGTAGGGCCGCCAAAATTCATAGGAATCGACATGCCTTCAGTTTGTTTTATAGTGCCATGAACCGATTCAAACTTCGAAACATTATCTGCTAATGCCGACAACAATCTCTTAGCATGCTGAGGAGTTAAAACTACTCTTGATTTTACCTTTGCTTTCGGGATCCCTGGCATAACCTTCACAAAGTCTATAACAAATTCACTGTTGCTGTGGGTTATAATAGCGAGGTTACTGTAAATCCCTTCGGCAATTTCTTCAGTAAGTTCAATGTTAAGCTGATTTTGATTTTTTTCGTCCATGATATTTTTAATTTAATTTAAAAGTAATGAATTTTTTCCGGTAACCATAAAAAAACCGCCGGGCCAAACTGGACCGGCGGTATAATCTTAACTAATTACTGATTAGTTATTCCTGTCCGGCCAGTTCTTCGGCATCTGCTTTTTTCGAAGCCATGAGTAAATCATACTCTTCCTGTGAACCAACAATGAGTTTTTCATATTCACGCAATCCGGTTCCGGCAGGAATCAAATGGCCAACGATAACGTTTTCCTTGAGTCCAAGCAGGTTGTCGATTTTACCGGCAATAGCAGCTTCATTAAGCACCTTGGTTGTTTCCTGGAACGACGCCGCCGAGATCCAGCTCTTGGTATGGAGCGATGCCTGCGTAATCCCTTGTAACAAGGGTGTTGATGTGGCCGCTACTGCGGGACGGGCTTCAACGGGCTTCATGTCCTTACGCTTCAGCACTGAATTTTCGTCACGCAAACGCCGTATGCTTATGATTTGCCCGGCCTTGAAACCGGTAGAATCACCCGGATCAATAACAACCAGTTTATCAATGATGCTGTCGTTCTCTTCCATGAAATCGATTTTGTTTACATGTTCTTTCTCAAGGAAACGGGTATCGCCCGGATCTTCAATTACAACCTTACGCATCATCTGGCGAACGATAACTTCAAAATGTTTATCGTTTATTTTCACACCCTGGAGACGGTAAACTTCCTGAATTTCGTTTACCAGATACTCCTGTACCATAGAAGGTCCTTTAATGCTTAGAATATCGGAAGGCGTGATTGCTCCATCCGATAACGGTGATCCAGCTCTTACAAAATCATTATCCTGAACCAGAATATGTTTTGATAATGGTACCAGGTATTTTTTAACATCGTTCTCACGACTGGTGATAATGATTTCCCGGTTACCACGCTTGATACCACCATAAGAAACCACCCCATCAATTTCGGATACAATGGCAGGATTTGAAGGGTTCCTGGCTTCGAACAATTCGGTAACCCTTGGAAGACCTCCGGTAATATCGCCCGATTTTCCGGTAGCTCTTGGAATCTTAACAAGCACCTGGCCCGCTATAACTTTTGTACCTGAATTAACCACAATATGTGCTCCTACAGGAATGTTATATGCTTTAAGGACTTCCTTATCCTTACCTTTTCCATCACCTACAATCTTAATGACAGGGTTTTTGGTTTTATCACGG
>CAZPKJ010000190.1:0-5593 GCA_964587075.1 uncultured Flavobacteriaceae bacterium
AAAACTACCGATGCCGAGCTTGATGCCATGCAATCGAGAAGCGGAATTACTTATACTGAAAAACAACGGAACGATTACAAAACCCTGGGTGGTACGCCTCACCTTGACGGCGGGTACACTGCTTTCGGAGAAGTTATAGAAGGGTTAGATGTAATTGATAAAATAGCCGCGGTAAAAACCAAACCTGGCGACAGGCCCGTGGAAGATGTAAAAATGAAAGTTAAAGTAATAAGGTAATTGATTATCCTGGTCTGATCTTTCGCACAGCCGTCCGTTTTAAAATTGAGTTCCATTCACATTCCCTTACCGGTTTAATTCTTTAGAATTTTGTTTGAAAAAATTGATCAGTTAATTGCCGAGGTAGATTCTTTTCTAATTGAAACAAAAGATCAACTCGAGTCATTTCGATTAAAGTATCTCAGTAAGAAAGGTATCATTCCTGAGCTGTTTCTCGAAATGAAGAACATTGACGCAGACGATCGTAAAAACTTCGGGCAGCGTGTAAATGAACTGAAAAATAAAGCTGAAGAAAAGTTCAGGCAATTTCAGAATGGATTTGAAAACCAGATTACCGAAAGTAAAAACACTTCGGATCTGACTCTCCCCGGTGAACAAATTCCTCTTGGTTCAAGACATCCTGTTTCAATTATCAGGAATGAAATTCTTGAAATTTTCAACCGCATCGGTTATGTGGTTGCTGAAGGTCCTGAAATAGAGGACGACTGGCACAACTTTACCGCACTGAATTTTCCTCCCGAACACCCGGCCCGCGATATGCAGGATACGTTTTTTACGGATGACCCGTGGGGTATGGCCTTGCGAACACACACCTCATCGGTACAGGTACGCGTTATGCAAAACAGCAAACCCCCTATTCGAATCACGGCACCGGGAAGAGTATACCGGAATGAAGCTATTTCAGCCAGGGCACATTGTTTGTTTCACCAGGTAGAAGGGTTGTATATTGACGAAAACGTATCGTTCGCCGACCTGAAACAAACCCTTCTCTACTTTGCCCGGGAGATGTTTGGTGCTTCAAGTGAAATTCGTTTACGTCCCTCCTATTTCCCATTTACCGAACCATCGGCCGAAATGGATATTTCATGTAATATTTGCGGAGGCAAGGGCTGCAACGTTTGTAAGTATACCGGCTGGCTCGAGATTATGGGTTGTGGTATGGTGGATCCCAATGTATTGGATAATTGCGGCATCGATTCAAAAAAGTATTCGGGATTTGCATTTGGTATGGGCATTGAAAGAATTGCCATGCTGAAATATTCTATCAGGGATCTCCGGCTTTTCTTTGAAAATGATATCCGGTTTTTAGAGCAATTCAAGGGTAGTTTGTAATAAACACAACGATATTTTCAGATTTTCGCCAGCTGTTTTAATGTGGGCTTCATCCATTAAGAGCATTTTGAATGCGTAGCTTTTTTTTGTGGTTGCAGAACCGGCTTCGCAATAATTGAATTCCTGAAAATTGTGTACTTCATTGATTATATGTGCATTAAGATACTATAACCAAAATAGTTGCTTTGCGTACAATGCACCATCAAAACAGATAAAATGAAAGCAAACCCCGCCAACCGCCTAAGGGCCTATCAAAAACTAACCCAACACAGAATTTTATGGGTTACCTCCATCGCACTTATTTCTATTGGAGGTTTGCTGGTTACGTTTCACTTAAGCAATCCCGACAAGGCCAAAGCAGCTTCATGCGAAAGTGAATATGTGCTGGACTGGAGCAATGCATCAACCTTTAATGTTACTTGTGGTACAGTAAATCCTGACCATTGGTCGGTGAAGGGACAAACATGTGTATTTACCAGTCCCCTGCTGAACTCCGGGGGCACTTCGGGTAATCCTGATAAAGAAGCTCAGATTACCGTTCGCATAAATCAAACAGGGAACCTTGACTTAAATGATACTGCCTGGGTGAACCTGTACATAAACGGCTCGGCAATGAACATTTTCAGATGCACCGGCGATAGTATCAGTTCGGTTTTTACCATGATGCAAACCGTTATGATTCCTGCAGGAAGTACCTATCAGCTCGAAATTATTCTCAAAAATGATAAGATGAATGAAACCTGGCAGATAAAGGATGGTGATGTTTCAGTTTGTCTGAACTCAGCCGGGGGACAGAGCGTAACTTTGACCGGATTTACCGGGGTAGCTGAATCGCCCGAAAAAGTGGTATTGAACTGGTCAACGCTGCAAGAGGTACATAATTCACATTTTACTATTGAACATTCGCTCACCGGTATGGCTTACACCGAAATTGGAACCGTACCGGGAGCAGGTAATACATCTGGTATAACAAATTATTCATTTACAGATAACCATCCTTATCCTGGTACAAACCATTACCGCCTCAAGCAAACCGATTTGGATGGCAACACTACCCTATTTAGCAATATTAAAGTTCGTATTGGCAGCGAAATGGCAGCCAAACCTGTTTCTATCTTTCCAAATCCCTTTACCCGGACTTTTACCTTAAAATATCATTCAACTTCCGACCAGCATATCAGGCTTCGTCTTATTGGCATCAAGGGCGTAGAATGTTTTGAGCACGTAACCGTTGTTTCCAAAGGAGAAAACAATATCACGTATAACTTACCCGGCGATATCAATCCCGGAAATTATATTGTAAAAGTGGAAGGCGACGATGGGTCAACCGCCATGATAAAGGCTATTTCAAACTAACAATACATTTTCAAATCTTAGTTCTTGCATTTACCTCAGGCATCCCGTGCCGCTGATATATGCCGGGCACTTCTTAATGTTATTATGAATTAATGTATCTTTAATATCCAAACCGGGTATTCAGATATGTTGGGTATCGAAAATTTTGAAACATTTATTATTGCCGGGATTTTATTAAACCTCACTCCCGGGAATGATACCATGTATGTTTTAAGCCGTAGTGTAGCACAAGGAAAAGCAGCAGGATTATATTCGGCTTTGGGAATTGGTACCGGCTCACTGATTCATACTTTTCTGGCAGCAGCCGGACTATCGGTACTACTTACCGAATTTCACTGGTTGTTTATAGCTGTGAAAATTGCCGGTGCAGGATATCTTGTATTTCTCGGCTTAAAAGCTTTACTCCGCCGGACGGGAACCTTTGAATTATCATCTGAAAATTTATTAAAACAAGACAGCCGCAAAATATTTTTTTCTGCTATTGTCACCAACGTACTCAATCCTAAAGTGGCCCTGTTCTACCTTGCTTTCCTGCCGCAATTCATAAATCCCGCATATAACAATCCATTTTTATCATTTATACTACTGGGGACAACGTTTACTGTTACCGGTACGATCTGGTGTTTGGTACTGGCTTCTTTTTCATCGATGTTAACCCATTATTTCCGCGCTCACCGGTCACTGCGAAATATCCTTGAAAAAGGCACGGGTATCGTTTTTATCATCTTAGGAATCCGAATTGCCATGACCGAAAAGCACTGAAATTATTATCGCAGAATAAAAGTACGGTAGCTATCGAGTTTTACCAGTATAAAAAGTAATATGGTAAACGACCATAGTGAAGATCCGCCATAGCTTAAAAACGGGAGTGGTATTCCTATTACCGGCAGCAGACCAATGGTCATTCCAATATTTACCATCAGGTGCATGAACAGAATAGACGCCACTCCATAGGCATATATCCTGGTGAAATGTGACTTTTGCCTTTCGGCGACAAATATTATCCTGTAAAGCAAGGCGAGAAATAGTCCGAGTACAAAAACTGATCCGGCAAAACCCCACTCCTCACCTACCGTGCAAAAAATAAAATCGGTGCTCTGCTCGGGCACAAAATCAAACCGGGTTTGTGTACCGTTTAAAAATCCTTTCCCGGTTAATCCACCCGATCCAATGGCGATGAGGCTTTGATTAACATTATACCCTGCACCTTTTAAATCAGTTTCTTTACCGAGCAGCACATTTATTCGCTGGCGCTGATGTGGTTCAAGGACTTCATGAAAAACATAATCGACACTAAAAACCACCGATGAAGCTGCCATAAAAATAAGCACCATGGTAATAATATTTCGTTTTGTTTTACGGAGCAACAGCATACCAATTGCGGCAATACTTCCCACAACTATCAGAATGGTTGTTTTTTCAATCATGAGTGTTAACACAAATAGCAACGCGGCAAAAAATCCTATGATAAGAACGTTTTGAGACAGGCCTTCGCGGTAAAGAACAAAAATAAATGAAACAAAAACCAGTGCTGAGCCAGTGTCGTTTTGAAGCAGAATCATTAAAATAGGTATCAAAATAATTACTCCCGCTACAATTTTAGTACGCAGCTCGCGCATGTTAATATTAACCGTACTCAAAAACCGGGCAAGTGCCAGGTTGGTGGCAAACTTGGCAAATTCGGCAGGCTGAATCCTGAACGCTCCGATTTCGAACCACGAACGCGAACCCGATACTTCACGGCCAAGCAGCAAAACGGCAACCAGCATGAACAGGGTAAAAATGTATACCGGGTACGAAAATGTTTCAAAAAATTTTCCATCAATAACCAGGATAAAAACCGCCAACACCAGTGAAGTTACAATCCAGATCATCTGTCTTCCGTAATTCTGGCTGATATCTAAAATACTTTTATGCTCCTCGTTATAAACCGCAGCATAAATATTTATCCACCCTGCCAGCAATAAGGCCAGGTATATTACTACCATAAACCAGTCGATGTTTTGAAATATACTTCGCTGTTTCCTCATGGTTTTATCGAATCGGTCCGAGCCGCAGCTTCAAGTTGTGGTACTACGGGTTTATCATTTTTTACCGGTTCAGGTTTTTGAATACCGGGCATCAGGTTTCCTTCAATCATGCGCTTATACAGTTCGGGACGGCTAATGGAATCGGTCAGAAATTTTTCCATAACAAGGCTTGCAATGGGAGCGGCCCATGTAGCGCCAAATCCGGAATTCTCAACCATAACGGCAATGGCTATTCGGGGATTGTCGCGAGGCGCGAATGCAACGAACAACGAATGGTCCTTGCCATGTGGGTTTTGTGCGGTTCCGGTTTTGCCACAAATAACCGTATTGCCAAACCGCGCTATGCGACCTGTTCCGGCTTCAACCACACGTTGCATTCCATCCTGAATAATTTCAAAATGTTGTGCATCAACCATAGAAGTATGTTTTTTATTCAGGTTCCTGGTAGTATTTTTATTGTTGCCTATTTGTTTTACTATGTGTGGAGTATAATAATATCCTTTGTTGGCTATAATGCTCATGATATTGGCCATTTGGAGCGGTGTAATACCGAGTTCGCCCTGGCCAATGCCAAGTGAAAAAATAGTGGATGCTCTCCAGCGCCCTTTCCCGTAATACTTGTCATAAAAAGTTGTTGTTGGTACCATTCCTCTCAGCTCATGAGGTAAATCAACTCCTATTTTACGTCCAATTCCAAAACTCAGAACATAGTCGCGCCATAATTCATATCCCTTTTCGCTTGATACAAACTTTCGGTTGTCGACAAACACTTTAAACACATTGCAGAAATAGGGATTACACGAATACTGCACGGCTCCCCTGAGGTCGAGTCCGCCGGGATGAGGGTGGCATTTTAC
>CAZPKJ010000191.1:0-2178 GCA_964587075.1 uncultured Flavobacteriaceae bacterium
GTGGGAACCCCGGATTCAGCAGCTACGACCTCGACCACCGCTTGCGGATTGTATTTTACCCGGCCATTATTGGCTGGACTCTGCTTGGCGTATGGATCATTAATATCCGCATCCGGATGAATAACTTATTGAAACAACTCAACTCCACAAATTCATGATTTTAAAAAAACTTACATTAATTTTATTTGTATTGTTGTCGACAGCAGGCTTGTCGTTCGGACAATCGGATATTGAAATGGCGGATGTAATGCGGTCGAATGGTAAAATATACGTTGTGGTTGCCGTTGCGGCCATAGTGATGTTTGGAATTCTTGTTTACCTGGTTATGATCGACCGAAAACTATCACGCCTCGAATCAAAAGTTAACAACAGTAATAAATAAATGAAAAAATTACACATTATCGGTATTGGTATCATTGCACTCCTGTTGGTTGTAATTATTACTACTATTTCCGATTCCAGTACCTATGCCCCGTTTTCGAAAGCGCTTGATCAACCCGGAAAAACATTCCACGTAGTTGGAGTTTTAAACCGCGACAAGGAATTTATTTACGAGCCCGAAAAAAACGCGAACCTCTTTGGGTTTTACCTGATCGATACCGAAGGTAAGGAAATGAAGGTTTTATTTAATGATACCAAACCCCAGGATTTTGAAAAATCGGAACAGATTGTAGTTATTGGAAAAGTAGTTGGTGATGCATTTCATGTTGCCAAAGGAGACCTTTTGATGAAGTGCCCCTCTAAATACAACGGCAACGATCAACAACAGGATATGCTCCGCTGAGGGGTTAACAATATTATACCGCATTATTCTTTCGGATGGAAATAAATTATATCGGCGAACAATTAATTTTTGGTAACGCCGGCAACCTGTTTATAGCACTTGCTTTTGCAGGAGCCATGCTGGGTGCCATTTCGTATTATTTCAGCTTCAAAAATCCACTTGAAGAAAGTGCCTGGAAGCGATTGGCCCGGATATCGTTCATGATCCATTCAGCTTCGGTACTGGGAATATTTTTGATATTATACTATCTCATTTTTAATCACCGCTTCGAATATTATTACGTGTGGCAACACTCCAATACCACGCTACCCGCCAAATATATTTTTGCAAGTTTCTGGGAGGGTCAGGAAGGCAGTTTCCTGCTCTGGTCATTTTGGCACATTGTTTTAAGTTTTTTCATCATCCGTAAAGGAAACGCGTGGGAGGGCCCAACGATGGTTACCATTTGCCTGGTTCAGATGTTTTTAATTTCCATGGTACTTGGCGTAAAAATATTGGGATATAAAATTGGAACCAACCCGTTTGTATTGTTGCGTGAACATCCCGATATGGCTAACCTGCCATTTGTGAAATTCCCCGATTACCTGCAGCGTATCGATGATGGCAGGGGATTAAACCCGTTGCTTCAAAACTACTGGATGGTAATTCATCCTCCGGTGCTCTTTCTTGGTTTTGCGTCAACACTGATACCATTTGCTTACGCAATGGGCGGACTGATGACCGGTAAGGTAAAAGAGTGGACTAAATTTGCAACTCCCTGGTCGTTTTTTGGAATCATGGCACTGGGAACTGGGATACTGATGGGTGCCGCATGGGCCTATGAAGCACTCAGCTTTGGCGGATTCTGGGCATGGGATCCTGTTGAAAATGCCTCCCTGGTACCATGGCTCACTTTTGTTGGCGCGGCTCATGTGATGATGATTAACAAAAAGAACGGGAGTACCTTGCTGAGCAGCTTTATTCTCACCATAGCAACCTTTATCCTTGTTTTATACTCTACATTCTTAACACGCAGCGGTATTTTAGGCGATACTTCCGTGCATGCCTTCACCGATTTGGGTATGACCGGTCAGCTGGTTGTATACATGGCATTTTTTGCTATTCTGGCTATTTACCTGCTTATCGCCAACAGAAAATCGTTTCCGAAAAGCGGACAGGAGGATCATTTGTACAGCCGTGAATTCTGGATGTTTATCGGGATGCTGGTAATTGTGATTGCCGGGTTGCAAATTACGTTTACAACATCGATACCGGTAATCAACAAAATTATTGGAACCAATATGGCACCTCCGGCCAACGTGATAGAGCATTATAATTCATGGCAAATTCCTTTCGCCATTATTGTTTGTATGCTCTTTGGTTTTTCACAATTTATGAAGTACCATAAAACGGAA
>CAZPKJ010000191.1:2219-4864 GCA_964587075.1 uncultured Flavobacteriaceae bacterium
TAGCTGCTACCGTAATAATTTCAGCACTGCTTGCCTGGCACTTTCGCTTCGACCGCATTCAGTACATAATGCTTATGGTAGCAGCCGTATTCGCAATAGTAGCCAACCTCGATTATGCTATACGTTTTTTAAAAGGCAAATTCGATCATACCGGTGGTTCGGTGGCACATATAGGAGTTGCCCTTATTTTGATTGGTGCCCTTATATCAAATGGGAAAAGCCAGGTAATTTCGAAAAACCTGCTGAACGTCGATTTGGGTGAAGATTTTCCGAACAATGAAAACATCATGCTCTTCAAAGGTGATACCCTTCAAATGGCAAACTATTTTATTACATACTCCGGCAAGGACCAGGAGGGTGTTAATGTGTACTACAATATCGACTACCTTACCCCCGATTTCAGCACCGGTAAACTGGATAAGGCATTTACATTACGTCCAACCGTTCAGCTTAACCCAAGGATGGGCAATGTGTCGGAACCCGATACACGTCATTTTTTAACGAAGGATATTTATACTCACGTTACCTATGCCGACCTGGAGAGCCTTGATAAAAAAGCCCAGTCGAATGAATATCTCGAACCGGTTACTCATACGGTTGGCATTGGTGATACTATTTCAGCCAGCAATGCCCTCATTTATGTGAACAGCCTCACTCAGGATATCGACCGGAAGGCGCTGGGCCTTTCGGAGACGGACATTGGTGTTGGGGCCCGGCTGAAAATAATGGATATCAATAAAAAGATTTACGACCTCATGCCATTATTTATCATCCGCGACCGCGCCGTATATGCCAAAGAGTTAGTTATTGAAGACCTAGGATTAAAAGTTGCCTTCACTAAAATTGATCCCGAAAACGGCAAACTGGATATTACCCTTTCCGAAAAGAAAGATAATAAGCGGGAATTCATAATCATGAAAGCCATCATTTTTCCATACATAAACCTGTTATGGACCGGTTGTATATTATTGGTCACCGGGTCTACGATGGCAATCAGAAAAAGATTTTCCGATCTGTCAAGACAACGGAAAGCAAGCTGACCCAACGGGATAAACATGAAAATATTTATTATCGGAACCGGAAATGTCGCTACTACACTGGGTTCTGCCATAGTTGCTGCCGGACATAAAGTAACCGGGGTCTTTGGACGAAATACGGAACGGGCAAAAAAACTGGCTGAAAAGCTTAATTCGCGGGCAGTGTTTTCATTAAAGGATGCGGATAAAGTTTCTGATATTTTCCTGATAGCCGTAAATGACAATGCCATAAAAGATGTTGCCGCCAAATTGCCCGCTGTTCGCGGAATAGTAGTACATACTTCTGGCAGCACCCACTTAAATGTGCTCGAAAAGCATAAACAGTCGGGAGTATTTTATCCGGTGGAATCTATTACGGTGAAATTTCCGGTTTCATTCAGGAAAGTACCCGTATGTTTGGAAGCCAGCAACGAAAAAACCATGAAAACTCTCATGGCTTTTGCATCTACCCTATCCGAAAAACTGTATGTTTTGAGCTCTGAACAACGGCAAACTTTACATCTGGCCGCTGTATTTACCAATAACTTTACAAATCATCTGCTACATGCGGCTACCGGATTACTTGAAAAAGCACACGTCCCCGGTGAGCTATTACAGCCCCTCGCTGTTTCAACGGTTAAAAATGCATTTAACAACGGCCCCTTACAATCACAAACAGGGCCGGCGGTAAGGAACGACACAAAAACCATCAACAGACACTTACAAATGCTGCAAAACAACACACCGTTGTTTGAATTGTATAAACTGATTACCGGCCAGATTAAAGAGACCCAGAGTAAAAAAAAGTCCGGCTGATCATTAACCGATATAATCCAATATTCAACATGGAACAAAACTTTAAGGAAAAACTCAAACAGGTTACAACTTTTATTTTCGATGTTGATGGGGTACTCACCGATGGCTCGCTGCTGGTTATGCCCGACGGTGAATTCTTGAGGCGTATGAATATAAAAGACGGATATGCCATGCAGCTGGCCATTAAAAAGGGATTTAAGATAGCCATTATTTCCGGTGGCCATTCCACGGGCGTTCCTGTCAGGCTCAAACGGCTGGGTGTACATGAAGTCCATATGGGGGTTACCGACAAATTTCAAACGCTGCGTGAAATGGCGGACCGGATGAAATTTGATTTGAGCCAGGTGCTTTACATGGGCGACGACTTGCCCGATTTAAAAGTGATGAAAGCATGCGGAATACCTTGCGCTCCGCATGATGCCGCTGCCGAAATTAAAAATATAAGCATGTATGTTTCACCACAAAATGGCGGGCAGGGCTGTGTTCGTGATGTTATTGAACAGGTTTTACGATTACATAACAGCTGGGAATGAAAATAGTGCTACTAATAAAATCGGTGGTCGCCACAACAAGGGCCCTGAATTTATTTATCATTTGTTTGGTAATGCTGCTTACCCGGCATACCCTTATTCAGCCCGTAATGAAATTTGGAGGGTTGCAAAGTTCACTTTCCGACTTTGAATACAATATCCTGGTAGTAATAGTTCTTTTAATAGCTGCAGGCGGTTATGTAATTAACGACATCTTTGATGTAGGCGCCGATCAGGTAAACAAACCCGGTAAAAACCATATTGGAGAAGTTTATTCGCGTAA
>CAZPKJ010000191.1:4874-5502 GCA_964587075.1 uncultured Flavobacteriaceae bacterium
ACTTTCGGGAATAACCCTCTCCTGGTATTTTTCGGTTCAGGCATCAGCGGGCTATGCGTTATGGGTGGTAATATTTTGCGCCTGCTTGTTATATTTCTATTCTGCCTCCTACAAAAAATTGTTTCTGGCCGGAAATTTTGTAGTCGCTTTTTTAAGCGGGCTAACCATCTTTTTTTCTATACTGTTCGACAAGCATGCGCTATTGTCGGAACCGGTTATGACTTTAGTTTCGGCTTATTCCATTTTTGCATTTGGCCTCACGTTAATCAGAGAAATCATAAAAGATTGCGAAGATGTCGCGGGTGATGAAACCTATGGAGCCTCAACCCTGCCTATTGTGGCCGGATTAAAAACCGCACGAATTATTGCAGCCGTATTGACGCTGGCTGTCATAATTTCGATCCTCTGGATACAGGTTTATCAGCAGCAATGGGAAAATCGCATCTCATTTATTTATGTCACCATTTTTGTTCAGGCGCCGCTTGTATATCTGGTGTATAAACTGGTTACAGCAAGCAAAAAGTTTGACGACAAATTAAACAGCATGCTTTCAAAAATCATTATGCTAACAGGAATATTAACCATGCCTGTATTTTATCTGAGCTCCATATGACCGGCAACCCAATTA
>CAZPKJ010000192.1:0-5482 GCA_964587075.1 uncultured Flavobacteriaceae bacterium
AGAATTTACGATACATTAAAACCGGTAAAAATCATTATCATTCTAAAAGATCCTGTTGACCGGTTGATTTCTTTTTATAACCGTAAAAAGGCTACCTTCCAGTTACCCGGCAATATGGATCTTCGCACTTACGTGGATGTTTGTATCAGCAAAACACCCGGTGAGCTGGCATTGAAAGAAAATCAGATTTATACCGGAATCGCGTTAGGTCAATATGATGAATATCTTGAACCCTGGCTCCGTGTATTCGGCGATAATATAAAGATTGTGTTTTTCGATGATTTAAAAAAACATGCCGGATCATTTATGCATTCCCTGGCCAAATGGCTGCAAATTGATCCCGGTTTTTATAACACTTTTGAGTTTGATATTAAAAACCAATCGCACAATTACAAGTACCGGTTCTTGCATAAAATAGCAGTTAATGCCAATAACACCGGTCGCAGGTTATGGCGCTCGAATCCGGCATTAAAAAAACTTATACTCGATACTTATTACCGCGTTAACGGAAAACCCGTAAATAAATCCGATATCCCGGAAGATGTGGTTGAACAACTTCGCGAACACTTTGAAAAACACAATAAAAATTTAACCCGGCTACTTTCGGCGCATGGATATAAAAATGTCCCGCAGTGGTTATCACAAGCAAAAGAAACTGCATGATTGCACAATTAAATAAGGATTATATTTTTGCAAGACCCGAAAAGGTATACCAGCGTTTACTTTCCTATTTCTTTTTTGAGGGACGCCCTGCCACTACCAAAGGCCGGTGGTTCAACCCCGTTACATTCTGGTCGCTGAACAAAGCAGCAGGCGCCAATCATGTAAGCGGTTGTGAAAATCCGATATTTATCACCGGAACCGGGCGCAGCGGCTCAACGGTACTTGGATTGGTTCTAAGCATGCATCCCGACACTTGTTTTTTAAATGAAGCAAAAGCATTATGGTTCAAAGTTAATCCTAACGATGACCTTATAGGAAGTTATTCGCTCGACAAAGCGCGTTATATCATGAATGGCACGCATGTAAATGAACAAATTTCGAACGATGTAAAATCGATATATTCGGCTTTTTTAAGATTGTCGCGATCAAAACGTATTATCGACAAATTCCCCGAAATGATTTTCCGGATTGAATACCTAAATAAAATTTTCGCCGAACCCAAATATATTTTTCTTTACCGTAATGCCATGGAAACAATTGCGTCAACAGCACTTTGGTCGAATGTCCACCGCAACCATGAAAGACAAGAGGACTGGTGGGGAATAAACAACCGGAAGTGGAACCTGCTTGTTGAACAGGTGGTTCCCAACGATGAATACCTGGGCACACATATCGAAACCGTTTCAAGGTTTACAAGTCAGGCCGATAAAGCCGCTGTTGAATGGATCGTTACCATGAACCGCGGATTAAAGATGTCGATTGCCTATCCTGATAAAATACTGCATGTTAAGTATGAAGATTTGTGCGAAAACAAAGAGGCGGAGCTTTTAAGGATCTGCCGTTTTACCGGGCTGACACCTGATGATACTTTCTTAAATTTTGGCAGGCAGGTGATCCGTGAAGCACAGGTTATCAATCACATTAAGTTACACCCGGTATTGCATGCGCCCATTGCCGAATTGTCGCGAACACTCGGATTCAAAGATCATTCCCCTTCGATGATCGTTGCCGAGTAAGGTAAAAGCTTAACCTGAGTTGCCCGCCCCGAAACTATTTTAACATCTTTGACTGACGCAACCTGTGTATGGGGAAGGGAACTTACCTGTTCAAAATTAACTTCTCCCGAAAGGAGCCTTGAAAAGTCGGCGGTAATGGTTTCAGGCGACAGGTTTACAACCATGATACTTGTTTGAGATTTGCTTCGCACCACCCATCCATCCAGGGCTGAATAACTCAGCCCTCTGGCACCTTTCAGACTTTCATTAAGGCTGAACTTAAGCCGTGTTGCTACTCCTCCGGCTGCGACGGCCCTGCCAAAATAGGAAAGGCAATAACCGGAAGCCGTAAAATCAAAGGGCTCATTTGGTTTTTTCTTAACCGCTTTCGCAAAGCCCTGGTTGTTATTAAAAATTGCAGCAAACTGCGCCGAAGTAGTCAGGTTGTGATAACAGATCATTTCCGTTTTAGGGTCCTGCATAAACAGCATCGTTTGCAACAACGCGTATAACCCGTGTGCCCATGTGCCGGCAACAACTCCCTCCCGCTCAAAAAGATTATATTCGGTAATCCATACTTTCATTCCCTCGGGTACAATCGGGTAATCGTATGTATTGGTTTGCTTCCATCTCTGCAAAGGCACACCCAGCAACACCGGAATGGATTCTTCTGTTTCAAATACTTCCTGTAACATGGCAGGATTTACTTCATTATCATCATCGGCAATAATATTGGTACGGGTAAGATATCCCAAACCTGTTCCGCCATAAACATGAAAGGTCATGGCATCGGCATTTTTAATGACTGAAAGTACGTCCCTGTTCCAGGAACTGGTGCGTGCAAAATGTTTCTTTTCCTTTCGTATGGCACCCTCCTTTGCCGAGTTGCCAACCACGGCTATTTTAACATCCGGAAATTCCTTTTTAATTGCTGAAATCCATTTATTACATTCTTCGGCATAAACAACACCGGTGGCAAACTTTCTTACATAAAATTCTTCTCCCAGGTAAAGTTCGTTATCAAGTTCAACGAATCTAACCGGCATCCCGAGAATTTTTGCCTGCCTTAGCATTTCCATCTGATCGGCAAGGGTGCTGGTCATCATATTCAATACAAACACCGGCATGGCACCTGTTGAGTCGCAGGCAAATTTGAGCAATGGAAGTGTAACCGGATTTTTCGGAATCGATTTCCAGTCGCCTTTCAATGGAACCCCTTGTTTAAGCCAACCGGCTTTCCAATCCCAGTAACTGGCAACAGTTCCTCCCGGATAACGGATTAACTTAGGATGGAGTTGCTTAACTTTTTGCAGGAATTCCTCATCGCTCCACGAGGGCCCGCGCATCATTTGGGCGTTAAAGCCATTAAAATACCCGGGAAGGGTAAACGACCGGTTTCCATCTTCGGTAACCAGTGTCAGCTTTTGGTAGCTATCGGGTAAAACACCTTTTTTAACGCCTTGCGGGAAGGCAGAGTTTGTCAGGCAAAAAAATAATACAACAACAATCAGTAACTTGCGGGCCATAATGAACTGAAATGGATGGTAAAGATAAGATAAAGTATTGTTTAATTTTGACTACCGGCTTTTGCTAAAAAGGAGTGGAATAAATTGATTTCAAATTCCGGAATTCAGGATACCAATGTCAGCATCTGATACAACAGCTATTTTTATTACCGGTAACAGCCGGTCGGGTACAACCATGCTTTCGCGGATATTGGGAAATCATCCCCTGATTTATTCGTTTCAGGAGTTGCATTTTTTTGATGAGTTGCTGAAGACGGCCTCACCTGATGAAGTACCAGATGCCCGAAAGGCTGCCACGCTGATGGCCACGCTCATGGCTGTTCAGCGTAACGGATACTTTGGTTCACGTAATACGAAGCCATATACTGATGAGGCCGCGGAAGTTGTAAGCACTTTGAAAAAGCCTTCCTATGCAGGTATATTCCGCAGTTTTCTGTTTAATGAATCGCAAAAACAGGGAAGAGAAATTCCCTGTGAACAAACACCACAGAATATATTTTATCTGGATGCCATCTTAAAAAGCTTCCCGACTGCAAAGGTCCTGGTTATGGTTCGCGATCCGCGCGCGGTATTGCTTTCGCAGAAGAAAAAATGGAAACGAAGGGCGCTTTCGGGTGGTAAAATTCCGTTTTATGAAATGGTCCGAAGCCGGATTAATTACCATCCGGTAACGATGAGTAAAATTTGGAACAACGTAATGCTAACGGCCAAACAGTACCATAATCATTCTTCTGTTATGGTGGTTCGTTATGAGGATCTGATAGAGGACCCTCGCCAGGTGGTGCAGCATATATGCCGTCACCTGAATATAGTTTATACCGCAAGCATGCTTGATATCCCTGTAATTGGTTCATCGAATTTTGAGGATAGCACCCAAACAGGTATCGATAGTTCTAAAACGGGGCAATGGAACAAGGGTGGGCTGAATGATGCTGAATTATATATTTGTCAGAAAATTACGGGGCAGGTAATGAAGTCATTTAATTATATTCCGGTTTCGGCTTCCGTAAATCCTGTACGGATAGGGTTATACTATGTACTATTACCCGTTAGCCTGATATTGGCATTGCTGTTCAATGTCCGGCGGCTTATGCGTCCCATGGAGATTCTCAGGAGGTTTACCTTCAGGCATTCTTCGAAAAAGTGATGAGCTTCCGGTAGCTGCTTATATTTTTGAAGGATTCATACAGGCAATTTTTCGAAGTGTGATTTTCCAGTTCGCATAACCGTTTCACGCCGAAATTTACTGCTAAAACACGAAATTTAACTCAGAAGTATACTCTAAACTATTTGGTGCATTCGTGGCTTCCCTGTGCTCGCACCCGTTCGCGGATAAGTAGCCGTGAAAAAGTGAATAGTACTTCACACCTCAAAAAATCCTACACTACCCCCCACCCATGTTTTGTTTTTATTATACTTTACGCCAATCATCTCTCCCCTGCTTAGCCGGGCCATGTTAATAATCAGCTCCGGGTTTTGACTGTCCGGATCCCAGCTGTAAAGCATCCGGATTTCTGTTTTTACTAAACCATCCGGCGAAAGTATAACCGGTTCGTAATTCACTTTTTTTTGCAGGATCCAGTTTTCGGGATCAGTAACTTTATCAATGTCGCCGGGGGTTACATGAAAAAGTACGCCGCTTCCCGAAAATGAAAACAGGGGCTTCAGCACATAGTTCTCCAGGTCGTTGGGAACATGTGTCAGCTCGTTTAAGAACCTGGTTTCGGGAACAAACGGGTTCTTTAAAAATGGCATGGTAAACTTACTGATTCTGAAGAACCAGTTAGGGTGCCCGGCCCACTCCACATCCACATTTTCGGTTAAATGAAACTGGCACAACAAATCCTTTCGCCTCACGAGTTCATCAAAAATAACCCGGTTATAAATACGGTGCACCGGTATTCTTTGTCCCTCATCCTCATAAAATAATTTTCTGTTATCAAGTATAAGTTTGCTGATGCATACAGACCTGATACCTGTATAATCACGGGTGAGCTTGAAATCAATCCGGGTGTTCTGCTTTTCAGGTTCTACCTCAAGTAAAATTACATTTCGGGCATCATGTCCGTTCAAAAGCATTTTTCTCATATGCGAGATATATTCGCTGCCACCCATTCCAAAAAGGTGGCTCACATTTTCGGGCACAGTAAAATGTTCGCGGTACTTTAAACCCAGAGCATGCTGATGAAAAAATAACGAAGGGAATCCCTGTAGTTCTATCAACTGCGGACTCAGCTCACCGGCATCATTCCTGCAAATTGCAAAATCAAACGCCAGCCACATCGGCTTTTGTTCGTT
>CAZPKJ010000193.1:0-5394 GCA_964587075.1 uncultured Flavobacteriaceae bacterium
TACTTTTCGGATGCTACCGCCTGATCGACCGTAATGTTCAACCAGTTATTGGCAGGATTTGGATAAATACTGCTCAGTATCTGATTTTCGGCAGCTGAAGTACGGCAGGTGAATGTAACACGGGTGCCTTTTGAATAACCGTTTCCGCAGGCATTCACACCGGCTGCGGTAATTATTCCATCAATACCTGCAAAGTCGACAGTAATGCTCGATGTGCCGTTACCAGAAACAATAGTAGCCCCTGCGGGTACGGTCCATACATAGGATGTGGCACCAGGCAGAGGGGTAACCGAATAAACATTACCAGTACTGAATGCACAAACATTAACATCTCCGAAAACGGAATCGGGTTTTGCCGGAAATGCCACAATCAAACGGCGTCTTACACTGCTGTTACCACAAATATTCTGCGATACCACTTCAATATTGCCTGAAACGAATGCAGGGCCAAAGTCAACTGAAATGCTGTTAGATCCCTGCCCGGCCGAAATAACAGCTCCGGCTGGTGCCGTCCACTGGTAACCTGTTGCTCCTATGGCATTGTTAACAGTATATGATTGTGTGGAATTACAAACATTGGTAGTAGCACCCTGAATATTTCCCGGTGTTGATGGTGTTGATTCGACCTGCTTGCAACGCAACGGACTTGTAAAGCATGTATTCGAAGCCGTTACACACACCTGACCATTGGTAAATCCAGGCCCGAAATCGATGGATGCGATGGGTGTGCCCTGACCTGAAGCTATAGTAGCGTTTGCAGGAACAGTCCATGTATATGCATGAGCCCCGCCAACCGCTCCAACCTCGTAGGTTACTCCGTTGGAACCTGCACAAACTGTTTCAGGTGCCGTGACGAAGTTAGGAGTAGAAACTTTGGTACGTACCCAAAGCATGGAAGTATCACTCTGGCCGCAACTGCTTAACGAGATGGCATAAAGTGTATATCCCGATAAGGGTGTTGGTCCGAAATCGACAGTAACGGCATTGGAGCCCTGACCCGAAGCAATCGTAACTCCAAAGTCGCCTGACCAGCTATAAGAAAGCGCACCCGGAACAGGGGCGAAACTATATGCAAATCCCATATCGCCATCGCACGCTTCACCCGGCCCGGATATAGGTCCGGGTGTTGATGGCCCGCCATCAACCGCCAGGGTTGCTCCGGCAGAAGTATCAGCCGCACCGCATGAGCGGCTTACAATACAATCATAGGTTCCTGCATCGGCGATGCCTGAAGGATTGATATCCAATGTTGCTGCATCAGCACCCGAAATATTACCACCATTGGCAAGATTAATCCCATCTTTCCTCCACTGATAAATAAAACCTGAGCCCGGTGCCGAAACAGTAAATGATGCCGGATCACCGGAACATACAGATGCATTCACAGGCTCTCCGGATATGACTACACCGCCAAGAACGAACAAACGTGAGATCCCCGATGAACCACAAGCATTGTTGGCTACAACTTTTACATAACCCTGGTTTATTCCATTATTAAAAGCAATCTGACATGTATTGGTACCCTGACCCGAAATTACCGAAGATCCAACCGGGGCGGTCCAGGTATAGGATGTTGCGCCAATAACATTACTAACAGAATATGTTTGTGTAGATCCGCAAACCGCGCTAACAGGTCCGGAAATTGTGCCAGGGTTTGGGGGATCGGCCCGTACATACAACGAGCGCTGATTACTGGTACCACAGGTATTGGTGTGCGAAACGCGAACATATCCTGCTATAAATCCTCCCGGAAAAGTTATGTCAACTGAACTGTTACCTTGCCCCGTAATAATTGCACCTGCCGGTGCTGTCCAGTTATAGGATGTAACATCAGGAACAACGTTTGAAGAATAAGTAAGTGTGTTCCCGGGGCAAGCTGTCTGCGACCCGGTAATTGGTTGTGGTGTAAGTGGCGGGCTTAAGTTTACATTTTTGGTTGAAGGACCGCGGACACCGCAGCCATTATGAGCGGTAACCTGGATTGTTCCTCCGGCGAAACTTCCTCCGAAATCGACCGTGATGGAATTATTGCCCGTTACCAGCGGATTCTGACCACTTGAAGTGGCACCGGTTGGAAATGTCCATGTATAATAAACAGCACGGTTAACCGGATTTATTGTATACACATGTGAAACACCCGGACAAGCAACGATAGAGCCAACAAAATTATTGATTCCTCCCGGCAAGGAGTTGTATTTGGTTACTACTATGGTATTAGAACCCTGGAATACCCCAGGGCTTGTTTCGACTGTTACGCTGTAGCTGCCGGCAGTTGAAACCACTATTGCCTGGGTGGTGGCTCCTGTCGACCACTGATAAGATAATCCGGGTGAGGAGGTAAGAGTTACCGACTGTCCGGTACAAAGATCGACCGGACCTGACGGAGTAATAACCGGACTGCCCGGGGTAACAGTAACACTCACGGTAGCCGTATCGGAACAACCTCCTCCGTTATCTGCTATCAGCAACACATCATAACTGCCATCAGTGGCATATGAATGTGTGGCATTGACTCCTGAAAAAGTATTTCCGTCACCAAAATCCCACAAATAAGAAACTCCTCCTGAATTTTGCGATTCATTGGTAAAGTTAAATACGTTTCCGGGGAGGGGTGCAGTAAATATGTCGGGCGAAAATGCAACTGTAGCCGATGTTTGTTCAAGTCCGTTGAAATTATCAGAAACTTCGGTCGCATCAATAACGTGATCGTGCAAACGAAGCAGGGCAATAACTCCGGGCTGTGCCTCACCGCCAAACACAAGGTCGTCGCGGAAAAAATTCAGAACATTTGAATTATTCAGCAATGCCTGGTTATCATTATCCGTAAAGGTGCCGGCAAGGGAGCCATTCAAATAAATATTGACTTCATCATTAGATCCATTGCGGGTTAATACCAGGTGCACATAATCGGGATCGGCAAAAGCAGTGGTGTTGATGGTTATTTCATCATAAAACTGTACCTGGGCATTCGTTGCATACAAGCCCGAATCGGCAGCCTGATTTTTGAAATCGAGAATCCTGATAAATCCGGTAGTATTGGTGAAACGGAAATACATTTCAACAGAAAAGGACGTACCCAGAAAATTCCCTGCCGCACCATTATCAAACTGCAGCCCGCTATTCTGGTCGAAACCATAAGCAGGCCGTGAAAGGCATGAAAGGTCTGCCAGGCTTTCATTCACAAATCCCCCTGTTCCAAGTACAGTAAGATCGGAACCGGAACCACCGGTCTCAGTTAATGTGTTTCTGAAATGGTATTCGTAAGTTGTTTGCGCGTTCAGGGCTCCTGAAAGCAATACCAATACGAATAAGTTAACAAGTGTCAGAGAAACGTTCTTTTTCATGGATCAATTTTTTTTGAGGGATGATGTTAGATGACAAGAAGGATCGAAGTATAATACTATCAATTACACTGGCAGATCTGACTTTAAACAATAATTGAGAAGATTTGTGAATTTCAAATGTGGTCATAAAATCTTTTCAATGCACAAATTCTGCTGAAATACTTAGTTGTTAACGGTATAAAACCCGGAAACTAAAAATTCCACCGGATTTATATATTTAGTTAAAACTGTTGTATTTCTTATCTGGCTTTACCAGTAATTATAATTACTTGCAAATCAGATAAATGACACTTTTTTCAAATAGTTTGGAATCCGGGCAAGACAATATTGAAGTTAACACGGAGCCACCATTTTTATTCGTTGCCTTAAGACAAAGGTAGTGAACATAATACACAATATGCTATTTTAATCAGCCGTTATTATTTTTTATTTATCCACATATCACTGTTGATTTTACCAGCAACCTGCCACATGGGGCAGCGACAAATCTCTTTACATTTACCTCTTAAACAAATTTTGGAATGTCTGAAAAAGGAAACCGGGTTCGATCCGCGAAAGCAGAGGCTGACATTGAGGATATTAAATCTCCCAAAGAGCCGAAGGAAATAAAAAGAGAAAAAACAAAGAAAGCGGCCACCGCTCAGCCGGGCTTATTTTTCCGTATCCGGTTATTTTTCAGCAACGAGAAGGTTCATAAAATCACGGGACTCTTTTTGGTACTTATCTCAGTTTTTATGCTGATTGCCTTTACATCCTTCTTTTTTACCTGGACAGCCGATAAGGACAAGGTCAACGGACCATGGATTGACCTGTTGTTATCACCCGATGTAATTGTCGACAACTGGCTGGGAAAATTCGGCGCACTTATGTCGCATCAGTTCATTGAAAAGTGGTTCGGCGTATCGGCATTTGTTCTGGTATTAATTTCATTCCTTGCGGGATTTAAGATCCTGTTCCGGTTTGAATTATTGCCATTTAGCAAAACACTCAGGTATTCTTTTTTCACCTTCTTTTTTGTGGCTGCAACACTGGGTTTTTTATTTTCTTCCAAATCAAATCTGCTATATTTACCTGGCGCATTTGGTTTCGAACTTAACCGGTGGATGCAAAGTATTTTTGGAAATGCGGGAACAGGATTGTTGATTGGTTTCGCGGCACTCTCATTTATCGTTACGGTTTTCAATATCAATTTTCTGATTCCTTCCTTTCTCAGGAAAAAAGAATCGGGTGAATCGTTTGTTAAGGAAGCACTTGAAGCCGCTGCGGTTAATACTACAGGCAACAAGTTGAAGGATGTTGTTTCCAGCGAACCTAACCAATTATCGGAAGTTGAACTCGATCTCCCCCCCTCCCCTACCCTGCCTGAAAAGGAAAATAGCGCAAAAACAATTTCGCTGGAATTGAACGAGGAAATCGTGGATGTTCCCGTTGCATCCACCGAACTGGAGATGGAAATTGAACTGGATGCATCGATTCCCGAAAATGCTGAAGCCGGAACACCCAATACGGTTCCGCTTTCTATTGAGGAACCATCGCCCGAGTCGCAACCGGTTGATGAAGCCGTTGCCGGAAGTGTTGAGGTACTTGGAGAATATGATCCCACACTCGATTTATCATCATATAAATTCCCAACCATTGAATTGCTTCAAAATCATTCCAGTAAAAATCAGCTGAACCGTGAGGAATTAAAAGCTGAACTTGAGGCTAACAAAAACAGAATTGTAGATACACTGGGGCATTATAACATTGCCATCGATAAAATCAAGGCAACCGTAGGCCCAACCGTTACCCTTTTTGAAATAATTCCGCAGGCTGGAGTACGTATCTCCAAAATAAAAAACCTGGAAGACGATATTGCCCTTAGTCTTTCAGCGTTGGGAATACGAATCATTGCCCCTATACCTGGCAAAGGAACCATAGGAATTGAAGTACCCAATCAGAACCCTGAAATTGTTTCAATGAGAGCCGTCATTGCTTCTGAGAAATTTCAAAATTGCGATTACGATTTACCCATAGGACTGGGTAAAACCATTTCGAACGAAGTCTTTAT
>CAZPKJ010000194.1:0-5286 GCA_964587075.1 uncultured Flavobacteriaceae bacterium
TGGCTTCCATTTTTTCACCGGTTCCCACCAGCTTGATAGGTTTGTCGACAACCGACCGGATACTCAGCGCCGCCCCGCCCCGGGTATCACCATCGAGTTTTGTAAGGACAACACCATCAAAATTAATCCGGTCATTAAAGGCTTTTGCTGTGTTGACGGCATCCTGTCCCGTCATGGCATCAACCACAAAAAGCGTCTCGGACGGATTGATGGCTTTTTTGATCCGCTCAATTTCATCCATCATCATCTCATCAACTGCCAGGCGGCCGGCGGTATCGATAATAACTACATTATTACCATTCAATTTAGCCTGTTCAATAGCTTTTTTGGCAATGTCAACGGGGTTTTTGTTTTCCGGGTCGCTAAACACCGGAACTCCGGTTTGCTCACCCAAAACTTTCAACTGGTCGATGGCTGCAGGCCGGTACACATCGCAGGCAACCAGCAGTGGTGAACGGCCTTTCTTGGTTTTCAGAAAATTAGCCAGCTTCCCCGAAAGGGTTGTTTTACCTGAACCCTGTAATCCCGACATCAATATGACTGCCGGAGACCCTTTCAGGTTCAGTTCGCTCATACTTCCGCCCATGAGCGAAGCCAGTTCCTTGTGCACAATTTTCACCATCAGCTGGCTTGGTGAAACGGCAATAAGAACATCCTGACCGAGTGCAATTTCTTTAACCCGGTCGGTGAATGTTTTGGCTACTTTGTAGTTCACATCCGCTTCAAGCAGGGCCTTGCGGACCTCCTTCATGGTTTCGGCAACGTTGATCTCCGAAATCTTTCCCTGTCCTTTTAAAACCTTAAAGGCCCTGTCGAGCTTATCACTTAAATTTTCAAACATATGGTTATACGATAATCTTATTGCAAAAATAATACATTAATTCATGTACTCTGATGAGTATCATAAGTAACTGTTTTAAAATTATTCAGCTACTAACTCCTCGTCAAACCCTTCAAGTGAATCCTGATCGCTCCAAAGCCCTTCTTCCTCTTCACCGGCGGAGCCCAGCATATCTTTAGCGGCGATATCTTCTTTGGTGATATGAACCAGCCATTGTCCGTCTATTTTTTTCAATTGAATCTCCTGTGGCTGATCTGAGCCCGATTCTGTAAAAGTTACATAGGCAATATCTCCTTCAATACGTTCGCCGTTAATGTTAATGGAAGCCTTTGGCAGGCTGTCGGTTCCCTGCGACAGTTTTGTGAGGTTTTCCATGAGATCAACCAGCTTGATTGTTTCAGGAGTGGCGTATTTTCGGGCCTTTTCAAAATCGCGCTCGTTAAAGGCATTTAAGAACTTACCGGCTGCGTCGCCAGGTGAATCTCTCATGGAGCATGCGTGCAATAGCAGAACCGTTAAAAGGAACAGGAATGAGGAAAGAGTTTTTTTCATTTTTTTAATAGTTAAATTCCATAATTTTTTGTGTGGTCAGACCTGAATAAAGGTCATCAGGGGCCACATAGTTTTGTCCCTTTGCGGCAGATAAATTTAATTCACATTCATCGCAGTTAAGAATGGCTTTATAAACCAATTCGGTACAGTAAAGGGCATCGTCTGTGTTCAGGTCAAACTGGTCGTCAAACCGTACCTTAAGGGCGAACTGATTCAACAGGTATGTCCGGATGCAGGTTTCCATCTTAAACAACAGCGGAATCCTGAACACCGCGAATCCTTTGTTGGCCGACCTGCGGCAAAATGATTCGAATGGTTCCCGTTTGATACCCGAAAAGCCCTCCTGCTCTATCATATGAAATACTTCGGGCCTGCCGTTGGTAACTATCACCATTCCTGCATGCGAAAACCTGGCATCTTTTTGCGACGTCCGCCGAAACATTTCACTGATAAGACCTTTCCCGTTCCTCATCACAATATCTCCTGTTTGCAGGCACCGGTAATCGAATTCCGGAGTATGTTCCACCGCAGGCCGCATCAAGTGTTTTTCAGCCGGCCACGTCATACCGCAACAAAGTATCAAAAAAAAGAAAGCAATTACATTTCTCATTACATACGTTCAGGTACCGAAATGCCAAGCAAACGCATGGCAACAGCGATTATGAGGGAGCATTTATGGCTTATTGAAAGGCGGAACAGTGATGTTTCGGTATTGGCCGGATCAATGATCGGGTGATCGTGGTAAAACTGGTTGTATGACTTTGCCAGTTCATAAGCATAGTTTGCAATAACAGCCGGTGAATATGCCGCGGCCGAATCGTGTACAGCATCGCGAAAGCGCAGCAGCACTTTTACAAGTTCTTTTTCTTTAGCGATGAGACCGGAATATGAAGAAACATCAAAATCTTCGAATGCTGCAAGGCTTTCAATGGTTTTTCCTTTGCGGATGACGGATCTGATACGTGCATGTGTGTACTGGATAAATGGTCCGGTGTGTCCGTTAAAATCAATGGATTCATCAGGATTAAAAAGCATGCGTTTTTCAGGGTCCACTTTGAGGATAAAATATTTCAGGGCACCCAGGCCAAGCATGTTGAAGAGCCGGTTGGCCTCTTCATTGCTGAATTCATCTACTTTTCCCAGCTCCAGGGTAAGCTTTTTCGCCTCTTCCACCATTTCGGTGATCAGTTCATCCGCATCAACTACCGTACCCTCACGTGACTTCATTTTACCGGATGGCAGGTCGACCATGTTGTAGGAGAGGTGAAATAACCTATCAGCCCAGTTATATCCCAGCTTTCGCAGGATAATAAACAGTACTTTGAAGTGATAGTCCTGTTCATTACCAACTACATATACCAGTTTATCGAATTTGAATTCGTTATAGCGCATAACCGCGGTACCGAGGTCCTGGGTCATGTAAACGGATGTGCCGTCGCTACGCAGCAGCAGCTTTTCATCGAGACCCTCATCGCGCAGGTCGATCCAAACCGATCCATCCTCGCGCCGGTACATCACTTTTTTGGTGAGGCCCTCTTCCACAATGGCTTTTCCGAGGAGGTAGGTTTTGGATTCATAATAGATTTTATCGAAGTCGACGCCAAGGTTTCTGTAGGTTTCATCAAAACCCCGGTAAACCCAGTTGTTCATGGTTTCCCACAGTTCCAGCGTTTCTTTATCGCCCGACTCCCACTTTTGGAGCATTGTTCGGGCTTCTTCCATGATTGGAGCGTTTCGGGATGCATCTTCACGGCTCATTCCGGCCGACTCCAATTGTTTTATCTGGACCTTGTGTTGCTTATCGAATTCAACATAGTACTTTCCAACCAGGTGATCGCCTTTTAGCCCCGAGGAGTCGGGTGTTTCGCCGTTGCTGTAGTTTTTCCAGGCAACCATCGACTTACAAATATGTATTCCCCGGTCGTTTACAATATTCACCTTTACCACTTTGTTACCTGTATAGCTCAGAATCTGGCTCAGCGAATACCCGAGCAGGTTGTTGCGGATATGACCCAGATGAAGTGGTTTGTTGGTGTTAGGTGACGAATACTCGATTAATACCGTATCTGTTTTTTTATCCCCGTAAAGGGCAAAATTACCGTCATGTAATGCTTGATATGAATTATGTAACTCGTTTAAAAACAAACTTCCATGAATAGAAATATTTAAGAATCCCTTCACCACATTAAACCCTGAAACCGCTTCGTTGGATTCCAAAAGGGCTTCACCGATGATTTCAGCGGTTTTATCCGGAGGCATTCCCGATAACTTTGAAAGGTTGAAAACAACGAGTGTGATATCGCCTTCAAAGTCCTTCCGGGTCATCTGGAAGCTTAACTGCTCACGGTCAATTTGACTGTTAAAGCGGTTTTTAAAGGCTGCTACAACCCCCGAAGCTATGGTATTTTCAAAAAGCATGTACCTAAAGTTTAAGTAGTTAATTGGCTTACCACGCGTTGCAGGATTTCAAAAGTATTTTCGGCCATCAGGTTTTCCTTATCCATAGTTGGGTTAACCTCGGCTATTTCGAAGCAGCACACTTTTTCATTCTGGATCAGCCTTACACAAAGGCTACCGGCTTCTTTTTCGGTAATACCATTCCTTACCGGGGTACCGGTACCTTTGGAGATGGAAGAATCCATGCTGTCGACATCGAAAGAAACATAAATGAGGTTGCAATGAGATAGGTGGGCGAGTGCGTCGCGTGATATCTTTTCGACCCCGTTGCGTTTTACATCATTCGTTGTGAATATGCGCACCTTATGCTTTTTGAGCAGGTATGATTCTTCAGGTTCCACATCGCGAAGCGAAATAAATACAACATCTTTGTAAGTAACCTTAGGGGAAATTCCACCTACTTTTTTCAGTTTGTTCCAAAGTTCGATGGTTTCTTTATCGGGCTTGTTGATTCTCGATTGCAGGTTGTCTTCGGCAAGCGTGGCCGCCAGGGGCATTCCGTGGACATTGCCGGTAGGCGATGTGTATGGTGAATGCAAATCGGCGTGGGCATCAATCCATATCACACCCAGTTTTTGTTTTGGAAAGGCCTGGCGGATTCCGGCAATGGTTCCACCAGCCGTTGAATGGTCGCCGGCAAGCACTATTGGAAACGACTTGCTTTTCAGCACCGAGGCTACCTCTCCGGCAAGACGTTCGTAAATGGTAAGAATTCCTTTTAGCCTCTTGGCATAAGGACTGCCGGCACTTCCAAAAAGCAGCTGATTTTCCGTTTTAATGGAGATGGTTTCGTGCTTGTTGAACAGGTTACTGCCGTAATCGATGGCCGCAATCTTAATGGCATCAACACCCAGGCTGGCTCCCCTGGTACCAGCGCCTATTTCGGACTTGACTTCAATAAACTTTACATTCTTAATCATAAAAATTAATATTAACGGCTATGCCGATTATAATTCCATGTTACTTACATTAGCGAAAAATTTACAATCGGAGTCACTTACATTACTATGAAGAATCGTTACATTGATCTTATTTCGCAAACCTTCGACTTTCCCCAGGAGGATTTCGAAGTTATCGATAATTGCTTGCATTTCAACGGGATACCACTCATGGACATCATTGAACAATATGGTACTCCTCTCAAAATCAGCTATCTGCCAAAGATAAGCTCGCAGATTCAGCGGGCCAAGCGCTACTTCAATGTTGCCATGGCCAAAGCAGATTACAAAGGTAACTATACTTACTGTTACTGCACCAAAAGCTCTCACTTTTCATTTGTTTTGGAAGAAGCTCTGAAAAATGATATACACATAGAGACCTCGTCAGCTTTTGATATCCCAATCATCAGAAACCTCGCTGATGCAGGTAAAATCAATAAGGATATATATGTTTTATGTAACGGGTACAAAAAGCCTGTTTACACCCAAAACATCTGC
>CAZPKJ010000195.1:0-5238 GCA_964587075.1 uncultured Flavobacteriaceae bacterium
ACCACTGAACCAGGAGTGCCGTAGGCACAATCCATCTTGTACCCCGGGGTGCTAACCCCGGGAACGAACATCACGGAACCAGGAGTGCCATCGGCACGACCCATCTTGTACCCCGGGGTGCTAACCCCGGGAACGAACATCACGGAAACAGGAGTGCCATCGGCACGACCCATGTATACCGCGACAGGGTTACGCTACCATCAACATTAGAATTTTTTCTTTGTGAAGCTCAGATCAAATCATATTGCCGGCGTTTCAGCCCGAAGTTTCGGACAAAAACCATATTTGAGCCATACTTGAATTGAAATTATGAAAAATGGTTATCCGGTTTTATAACATACATTTCAATGATGTGCTACGCGAATAAATTTCCAAATACCTCTTCAACTTTGGCAACAGGTACCAGTTCAATTTTTAATTTATGCTGTTTGTCGAGGCCCTTAACATTATATTTTGAAAAGTAAAATTTTTCAAAACCCATTTTCTCCGCTTCCCTGATCCGCTGATCAATCCGGTTAACCGGTCTTATTTCGCCACTTAGTCCAACCTCACCTGCAAAACAAACGCGCTGGGGCAATGCAATATCCTCGTTGGATGATAAGATGGCACATACAACAGCCAGGTCGGTTGCCGGGTCTTCCACTTTTATGCCACCCGCTATGTTGAGGAATACATCTTTGGCGGCCAGCCTGAATCCACACCGCTTTTCAAGTACAGCAAGCAACATGCTCAGCCTGCGCAAATCAAACCCGGTTGCCGAACGCTGCGGTGTTCCGTAAACGGCTGAACTTACCAGTGCCTGTACTTCAATAAGCAGCGGTCGTAACCCCTCCATGGTACAGGTGATGGCAATGCCGCTCAGGTTTTCATCAATATGCGACAACAAAACTTCGGATGGATTAGCAACTTCAGATAATCCTGCCGTATTCATTTCGAAAATTCCAATTTCGGAAGTAGAGCCAAACCTGTTTTTCGTTGAACGAAGGATCCGGTATATGTGATGCCGGTCGCCCTCAAACTGCAATACCGTGTCAACCATATGCTCTAAAACTTTTGGGCCTGCAATACTGCCGTCTTTGGTTATATGTCCGATCAGAAAAACGGGCGTTGACGATTCTTTGGCAAACTTTAACAGGTCGCCGGCACATCCTCTTATCTGCGACACTGTTCCGGGGGTTGATTCGATATCGGGCGAATACAGTGTTTGAATAGAATCAATAACTACCAGGTTTGGTTTAACCGAATCAATGTGACGGAATATTGCATGGATGTTGGTTTCGGTTAAGATGAAACAGTCGGTATTCCCTGCACCAATGCGTTGTGCGCGGATACTGATTTGCTGCTCGCTCTCCTCACCTGAAATGTACAGGACTTTCATGCCACGTGAACGCATGGCCACCTGCAGCATGAGCGTTGATTTTCCTATGCCCGGTTCACCTCCTACCAATACCAGGGCACCCGGTACAAGACCGCCGCCAAGAACACGATTCAGTTCCTTGCCGGGAAGCGGGATGCGCTCCAGCTTATCAGGAGCGATTTCACCGAGCAAACGCGGGATTGCCTGTCGGCCTGAATCTTCTCCGCGGGATGTTGCCCGCCAGGCCGGAACCTGTGAAGCGCTTTTTGAAACAATTTCTTCTACATAGGTATTCCACTCACCGCATGAGGGACACTTGCCAATCCATTTTGGTGCGGAGGCGCCACAGTTCTGACAAAAGAAAACCGATTTTGATTTCGCCATCTGAAAAGCAAATCATTTTATTTTAAAAAATTCACGCTGTAAAACCGACCCTCCTTTAGGGTCATCGGTAGCGAGATATAATGTGTTGTCATCCAGTGTTACAAACTCCCATTTGTCAACAAACACAGTAGTGTCATTTCCCTTATCAATCAACTGAAATTTCAGAAACGCGTTGAGCACACGGGCATCAATCTTAAAACCACTTATTACAACGGTGTCAACATTGTCGCTGAGGGTTGAATCGCGGGCGCCGTTATCAACGATATCGGGAGGGTCAATCTCCACGAAAGTGGAATAAAATTTATCGCCATCAAAAATCCAGAACTCCTGAGCTGTAAAATTTGTGTCACCAAGATACTCGCGCTGCCAGGTTCCCTGTAAATCTTCCTTAATCTTTTTTTCAGAACGCAAAATCATATTGTCCTCGCAGGATGCAAGAAAAAACAGGGAGGTTATGAGGATCAGCGCGACTCGCATTTTATATGGGTAGTTCGAACAAAGTTAGACAGAATTTCCCTGAATACGTTTTTTTATCGATTTTATTTCAACCACGATTGTTAATTATTTTCTGCTCAATGGCTGAAGTGGAATAACCCGATACAAGATCAATAGTTATTACTTCTCCGCCTTTTGCAAGTACAATGTCGTGACCGGCAATTTCTTCAACTTTATAGTCTTTACCTTTTACCAAAACATCGGGCTGAATAATTTTGATAAGTTCGTAAGGAGTTGGTTCGTCAAACAGGATGACCGCATCTACAAATAAGAGCGAAGCCATGACCATTTGGCGTGCATTTTCGTCGTTTATGGGCCTTCCGGGTCCTTTCAGTTTTGATACCGAAGCATCGGTATTTAGGCCTACTACGAGGATGTTGCCCAATGATGCTGCTTTTGCAAGATATTCAATATGCCCGCGGTGAACAATATCAAAACAGCCGTTTGTGAATACCAGTTTTTTGCCTTGAAACCGCCAGAGAGCAAGTTTCCGGGCCAGCTGTTCGCCAGAGGTAATTTTATTGGCGATGATTGTGAGTTTATCCATCGGCTTTTGTTTTTCTCTTAATTAAGAATACCATGAGCATGGCGTATAAACCCAGCACAACTACAATAAGTGTTTGTGTTGTATGAACCAGCGTAGCATACACTATTCCATCGGTGGATGAAACATCAAACAGCTGCAAGCCCTGTGAAACAATGTAATGGTAGGCTCCAATGCCACCCTGCACCGGTGCCGACATGCCCAGCCCTCCAACAACCAAAATAAATAACCCCGCCTTTACATCAAGGTGTGATGTTGATTCGAGGCAAAAGAAACAAACCCAGGTCATCAGGAAGTAAAGGAACCAGATAAAAAATGTATGAAACAAAAACCATCCGTTTTTTTTCATTCGTAAGATTGCTTTTAGTCCTGATCCAACTTCATGAAGAATGCCGCGGATTTTTACAATAATTACATGATCGGAATTTTTTTTGCTCTTGTACCAGCGGATAAAAAGCGCAAATAATATCCCGGTAGTCAATGCGGATATCAGCAACCACCTGGTTGGAGGAACGTTGGTGTTGCCCGAGATGGGCTGTATTATTTTATCAAATAAGAAAGACCGCAACATATCATACTCTATAACAGCAACAAGAAACATGGTGAAAAATAACATGAACAGGTCAATTACACGTTCCATTATAACGGTACCTATAAGTGAGTTGAATGGCACTTTCTCTATCCCCGCAAGGGTGCCGCAACGGGTAATTTCGCCAATTCGGGGAATAGCCAGGTTGGCAAAGTATCCCAGGAACAGTGCATATAATGTATTGCTTAGTTTCGGTTTGTATCCCAGGGGTTCCATCAGCATGTTCCACCGTACGGCCCTGCTCACAAAGGCGAACAGGGCAATTACTACCGAAGCCCCGAGCCAAAATGGATCGGCAACTTTAATCTTTTGCCAGATCTCATCAAAATTTTCATTCCGGAAAGTTAGCCAAAGCAATCCCAATCCTACAAAAAGCAGCAACAAATACTTGAGCGCGGGGATAATTCTTTTTTTCAAACTATTCGTTAATCAGCCTGTTATTGGAATCGGGGAACACCAGCGCGGGCTTAAATTTTTTCGCCTCTTCAAAATCCATTACCGCGTACGAAACAACAATCACCAAATCGCCAACCTGTACTTTGCGGGCGGCCGGTCCGTTTAAGCAAACCACTCCGCTGTTACGTTCACCTTTTATAACATAAGTTTCAAACCGCTCGCCATTGGCGATGTTTAAAACCTGTACCAATTCATTTTCGATGAGATTGGCAGCTTCCATGATAGTCTCGTCCAACGTTATGCTGCCAACATAATGCAATTCGGCCTGAGTAACTCGGGCACGATGAATTTTTGATTTTAATACCTGAATATCCATGAGTGTGCAAAGGTAGGTTTTTCCGTCATTATCAAAGCAGGCTGTTAAAGCTCGATATTGTCGATAAGCCTGGTTTTAGAGGTTAAAACAGCAATGCATGCCCTTTGTTTTTTGTTATTGTCAATGGCTTCAATCGGCTGAAGAGTTATGGAATCGGTAAATTCGAGATACTGTATTTTAAAAAAGGGAAAGTTTTCAATTTTAGCGGTCAGTTGATTTTTTGCCTCCCGTATTCCTCCGGCCCTGATCAATGAAGCGGCACTTAACAACGATTTATAAATAACCGGGGCAGCAATTCTTTCTTCTGCCGAAAGATGTATGTTTCGCGAACTCATTGCCAGCCCATCCTTTTCACGCATCGTTGGGCATCCGGTAATTTGAATGCCTGTTTTCAGCCGCCGGTTCATTTCTTTAATTACCGCCAGCTGTTGAAAATCCTTTTCGCCGAAAAAGGCCTCGTCGGGCCGGACGATTTCAAAAAAACGGGCAACCACTGAAGCTACACCTTTGAAATGGCCAGGACGATAAACCCCTTCCATAACCCTTTCGAGATCACCAAAATCCATTTCAAATAACCATTCTGGCGGATATATTTCAGCCACATCCGGCATAAAAACCGCATCGCAGCCGGCATCCAAAAGCAGTTTATGGTCATTAACGGGGGTATGCGGGTAATTAATCAGGTCATTACGGTCGTTGAACTGGGTTGGGTTTACAAAAATGCTGCATACTACCACATCATTGGTTGTTTTGGCTTTGTCAATCAATGATATGTGGCCCTCATGAAGCGCTCCCATTGTTGGTACAAAACCAATACGGGCCCTTTGCTGCCGGGCTTGTTGTATAAAGATTCCGGTTTCTTTACTGGTTGAAAATATTCTCATAATGTAATGAAAGGGGCAATGTTAAGCAAAAAAACAAACAATTACGGTTTTGCACTTTAGCCACAACGTGTTTGCATCATATCCTTTCATAGTTCTGAAAATTAGGTTGTTAGTAAAAACATCGATTTGAATTATTTTTGTACCGGGCACTTGCTTTATTGCAAAATCCGAATAGATTCACTACCTTTGCACCTGCAAGAAATAATTGTATAA
>CAZPKJ010000196.1:0-5212 GCA_964587075.1 uncultured Flavobacteriaceae bacterium
CAATAGCCATCATACAAACACCTGGCACAACCGGCAACCCGGGAAAATGCCCCTCAAAAATGGAATGATCGGCATTTAAAGAGATACTGGTTGAGAATGCGTTTTCGGAGTCAGTAACAGACCCGGTTACCGTATAGAAATCATCTTTAAGCATTATGGTACAATTTTATTTAAGGTAATATTAAATTTAAATCCCGGATGGTTGATGAACACCGAATCGGGGAGTGACGGGCCGTAGCCAAAC
Organism: uncultured Flavobacteriaceae bacterium; assembly: GCA_964587075.1. Taxonomy (GTDB): domain Bacteria; phylum Bacteroidota; class Bacteroidia; order AKYH767-A; family OLB10; genus CAZPKJ01. The sequence continues at coordinate 245 of CAZPKJ010000196.1, forward strand.
AACTCAACCGCTACCTTTTTTTTCTTTTTGGTTGCCGACTCAATACGAAGTAGTTTGGAGCATTCTTGATTGGTAATATACCAGTTTGTTTCGGTACCTGACCGGTAGCCATAATAAAAGTAATGATCATCCTGCATATAAGCGTGAGGCATGCCTTTCAGGTTGTGCCGGATGATCAGGCCAATATCTTTTTTTAATGTGCTTATCACAGGTTTCCGGTCAAGCTTATCAATTATTTTAACCACTCTAAAGCCAGGATCAGCAAACTCGAAGTCAAAAAAAGTAATCCCCGTTTCACTGGTAAATACAACCCGGGTAGCCGAATCTCCCATGTTTTTAAAGTACAACAAGCCGCTGATGTGCCGACCAGATATATTTATGGCAGCCTGGTAGAGTTCAGTAGTATAATTAACCACGAACCTGTCCATGCACTTATCCATAGGAACCTGTATGGTTAATCCGGCATAAGGCTGAACCCTGCATCCCGGATATAACAACAGTAAACTACCTGACATTAAAATACGAATCAGCAATGATTGCATTTATTTCCTTATTGTGAAAGGTGATTAAAGTATTATCGCCTCCGGGTTCAACCAGATCGAATTTCTGAACGGTGTAGTCGGATGAATGGATATACACATGAATATGTTCAAAGAATTCCTTAAGCTCCTTTTTAACCGGAACCAGTTTTATCATATATCCGCTTTTAGTTACAAACACCTCATAGGTGAATTGCTTGTTTTCGAGTATAGTGCCCTGAACACAATCAATAATAATGTTATTGATAAGTGTAAAAAGCCGGTTACTGCGGGCTGAAAATGAGCTCGACTTCTGTTGATCGCGGATCATAACCCGGTCGCCATTGATAACCATAAGATAGGAAAAAGGAGTTACATATTCCATCCTGACCTTGTTTTGTTTCTTGAAGAGGAACCTGCCCTTTGAAATCACTTTTTCGTTTAATAGTGCCAGGTTTTTCTCCTGGGTAAATTCACTTTTTATTGTTTGTAAATTTTTTGATGCCGCCGACAAATTAAGTTTGAATTCATTTAAGTCGCGAATCTTCTCATTGGCGGGCTGAGCAACAACGGCCGACGATAAAATAATTATGGAAATTATGATTTTGATCCTAAGCATAAACCCTGGAATTTACAAGATGATCAAGCCGAACCACCTCAAGACCTTTTTGTTTTATTAATTCAATGATATCCTGCAGGGCAGCAGCCGTTACCTTTTCGGTATCATGTAAAAGTAAAATGTCGCCACCGCGCAGCTTACTACCGATGTTTGTTACCAGACGGTTCTTCTCCTTAGTTACCGTGTCCATACTGCGTAAGCTCCACCCTATGGTAATCATGCCTGCTGTTTGTATTGCTTTTGCAAGTACCGGTGTAGTAACCCCGTAAGGTGGTCTGAAGAAAATGGGCCTCGTACCGGTAATGTTGGCTACCGCGTGGTTGGTAGTATCAATTTCATTAATCATTTTCATCCGCGAAAAAAAGTCAAAGAAAAAATGATGGGAATAACTGTGGTTTCCTATCATGTGTCCTTCGGCAATGATTCTTTTGGTAAGTTCGGGATTTGACTGAATGTTTTTTCCTATACAAAAAAAGGCAGCATTGACATTATTGGCTTTCAGGATATCCAGTATTTCGGTGGTATGCTGAGGCGATGGGCCATCGTCAAATGTAATTGCTACCTTATTGCTTTTACGGTTTCCATGGCAAACAGCAGGAATGAAAAAATTACTGTGAATAAAATACGAACCGTAAAAAATAACCATAAAAAAAAGCAATATCAGGATAAAGTACAGCCCAACAGGCACTGACAGAAAATAATCAAACGCAATCATTGCCGTTAACACAATCGCGAAAGCTTTTATGGCATTTTTATAGGTCAGCATGATTTTAATAATATAGCGGCATGATGCTTTTGGTTGTAATGATTATATAACAAAATATGGCGGGTTCTACTTCGGCGAAGCAGCTCAAATTGATTGTCATTCAAAAGAGCATTGTGTTTAAGCATAACCGATGCAAGCCACATCGCGTAAGCAGACGATGTACCATACTCGCCACATAAGTGTTTGTATTTAATAACGGTACCTTTAAGTCCCATTTCACTTATAACCTGGCCGGTTATTTTATCGCCACCGGCATCACCGTTGAACCCCGGCATAATTACATCCGGCTGAAGGATATTATGTGCCTGAAGCAGGGTTTGGAGCCGGCTTATAAATTTTTCATGTGACTGCCCGTTATAGATTTCGGTGCCCAGGATTTGCGCGTACGACTTTTCGGTTTTTTTATCCGATAAAGTAAAGAATGCGGCTCCTTCACCGCTTACAGTTCCGCGGTTTTCGTTTTCATAAATGGCAATCTGTTCATCAAGGGCGGGTTTAAATTTTCCCATTCTGCTCATAATATTAAAAACCGGATCAATGGTTTCGTCAGCGCCTCCTACCAATACGGTGTTATGTGATTTTTCTTCCATTAGCAGCAGTGCATCCGCAAGTGCGCATTCAAACGACGCATTGCGATGAACATATGTGCTGTTGTATCCGTAGCTTTTATGATGCAATGCAATTTGTGCAGCAATAGTATTGTGAGTTGAGTGGATAAATGATGTTGGACTTAACATTTCCTCTTTATAAGTAACCATGCGGGATAAAAAGGCATGGGTATCTTCAAGGCATCCAAATGCAGTGCCAACAATTACGGCATCAGGAACAGTTATGTCCGCTTCCTGCAATGCCGACGCCGAGCAGGTAATACCCATTCTGATAATGCGGCTCATTCTCCGGATGAGCTTTACATCAATGTGCCTGGAATAATCGGGTTCGGCACAAGAGTACCGGTTGCCCGATAATGTTGTAAACCGGTAATCATGAAACGGCCCGGTATATAGAGGCTGGGGTGAAATTACCCCTAGTCCCTGTATAAAAACACCGCTGCTCATAACGCCGAAAAGATTAGTGATGTACAATTGCCTCCAAAACCGAATGAATTTGAGAGCACATTCCTTATATGGTTTCCCTCTGAGAATTTTGTTTGAGGTTGAAGACCTGCCTCATCCATGGCAGTTTCGAAACTGAAATTTGGGAAAATAATTCCTTGAGTAAGTGATAATGTGGCAAAAAGCGCTTCAATGGCTCCGCTTGCTCCAAGGGTGTGACCGGTGAATGACTTGGTTGAACTTAACGGTGGCAGTTTATCGCCAAATATCCTTGAAAGAGCCCTTCCTTCGGCGCTGTCGTTGTTGCGTGTGCCGGTACCGTGCATATTAATATAATCTATCTGGCCGGGTTTTATTCCGCTACTTTGTAATGCTTCCCTCATAGCCAGCCAGGGCCCGTTACCATCGTCCGACAAAGCCGTTTGATGAAAAGAATCATTCGTATTCGCATAACCACTCACAACACAACGCGATGGCACATCAAATTTTTCAACCATAGCATCACTCATAAGCACCAGGTATGCTGCACCCTCACCCAGGTTAAGCCCTTCACGGCTCTGATCGAGTGGACGGCATTGTTTGTTATCGACTATCATGAGTGAATTAAAACCGTTCAATGTAAATCGTGATAAGGCATCAACGCCACCGGCAATAACAATATCGGCTTTACCGGCTTTTATCATCCGCGCACCAAGCATTATTGCATTGGCTGACGATGAACAGGCCGTAGAGATGGTGGTTGCAAAGCCATCTAAGCCAAGCAAATCAAAAACATGATCGGTAGGTTTACCACAGTCGTGATATTGCACATCATGCAGGTCACCTGATTCGGAGTTATGCTGATACTCTTCAAAGAAGTTCTCGGTTTTATCCATCCCGCCAATGGTACTGGCCGATATAAAAGCAACCCGGTGTTTATTCAGCTCGCTCACAGAAAATGGTTCAAGTGCCTGTATGGCGGCATGATAACTGAGAAGAATGGTACGGGTAAGTCGGCTGTCGAGTCCATGCTTTTCGGCGAGTTCACGGTTGCTTACTTTAACTTCCCCGCAAGGGAATATATGCGAATGACGTGTGTTGAGATGACGGATAGCAGCAATTCCGGAATGATGATTTTTAAAAGAGGCAATGGTTTCGGTAACCGATTCACCCAATGCGGAAATTATTCCGGTACTTACAACATGAACACGTGAATGCATTGAATGGTCATTTCTTGTTGGCCATGATATAATCAGCCAACGTATTTACTGTACGGAAAACAGCAGGGCCATCTTCAGCTTTTTGAAGTTTGAGGCCATAATGCTGCTGGAGTAAAACTATCAGTTCGAGGGCATCTATGGAATCGAGTCCCAGCCCGTCAACAAAAAGAGGCATATCATCACCAATATCTTCGGGTTTAATTTCCTTCAGGTTCAGTTGCTCAACAATCTGCTTTTTCAAGTCTTCTTTTAGCTGATTCATAAATCGGTATTAAATAACTTTGTAAGGTTGTAGGTTGTAAATGGGATGGCGTTATTGCCGGCGTTGTTTTCGGTAAGATACATGAACGCGTTATAGTTATTTTCGAATAATTCTACCCAGCCGCCTATACATGCTTTTATATATCCGCCACTCATAAGAAATTGCACGTACCGGACCTGCGCCGGGATGTCGTATTCGCGGTCGACAAAAAAAGTGTTTTCACCCTTGATCCCGTGCCGGATACAAATTTCACCGATAACAATATTTGGTAGCGAATATACGAAAACGGAGGGACTGGCAGGGCCGGTATTGATGATCCGCTGGTGACGGATATCGGTATCGAGACTGGCACTTTTATTAGCCAGTATAACGCCTGTTTCGTAAGGGCTGTAGTCGCTCGCCAGATTTCGGTCTGCTAATAACAATTCGGCACCTATAAAGCCTAACTTACTGAGACTGTCCATTTTATGAAACTTCGGGTAGTTGGTCTTAAAAGCTCCGTAAAACTGGTCGGCCAGACTTGTAAAGGTATCCCCCTGAGACCGGAATATA
>CAZPKJ010000197.1:0-2329 GCA_964587075.1 uncultured Flavobacteriaceae bacterium
CCATGCAGAGTCTTTTCGTTTCTCTCCGTCCGCTGAACTGTTATATATCAGGGCACTTAACTCAAACGTATCGGCCGAAACCGGTGCAGGATATTTAAGAAAAGGATTTACCATGAAATTCGCCCGGGACCTGGATCAAATTCTTGATGGTTTCAATATCCGGTATGATGACAGCCCCATTGCGACTGACTATATGAAATATACTTACAACTACCTGACTATCCCGCTAAGGTGTTATGTATTTACCGGAAAAAAACATAATGGAATATTTTTTGGAACCGGTATCAATACCAATATTCTCATCAGTGCGTATCAGTCGCAGTTGTCGATCAATCGCTTTGGTTTTTCTTCGTTAAGAAATAAAAAAGCGCAATCCTATGAATCCAACCTGTTCAATTTCGACTGGTACATTGCTGCAGGTTTATCATTTAACTGGGGCGAAATAATATCGGGCCGGATTGGACCAAATTACCGGTACGATTTAAGTGCGATAAATCATGCGCCGATAAAGATTCACCTGGATAATATCGGGCACAGTTTCTTTATTTGTTACAACCTGAGATAATCATGAAGCATCAAACCATGTTTCAGTATCCAGACAGGTGAATAATTAAACCGAAAGCGGCACTGAGTCCAATCCATAATATCAGATTTACTTTAAGCCTGAACAGCGCCAGGAGCGACACGGCTATCCATGCCAATGCGATGAAGTTGATTTGATAAGAAACCTGATCATAAAATATAACGGCTTTTGAAAGATACACCGTCAGGTTTAGTATAACACCTGTAACGGCCGCGACAATAAAAGACATGATGGCATTAAGTTTAACCATACGTCCGGTTTTTTCTATTATTGGCGCCCCAGCGAAAATAAAAACAAAACATGGAAGAAATGTATAAAAAGTAGTGATGAATAAAGCGAGGGAGCCCATGAGGAGTGAGCCATTAAAAAAATTAAATCCGGCCATAAATCCTACAAATGCCAACACCATAATAAGCGGGCCTGGTGTAGTTTCGCCCAGTGCCAATCCGTCAATCATCTGCAATTCACTTAACCAGTTCAGGTTTTCAACGCTATGCTGTGCAACATACGGTAATACGGCATAGGCCCCGCCAAAAGTAACCAGTGCCGCTTTGGAGAAAAATATTATCAGTTGCGACCAGAACTCCGGATTGTTTGAAAACAGGAATATCAGAAAGGGGATGATCCACAAACAGGCAGCGATCATAACACCGGTAAGTGTTTTTCTGAACTGAATTCCTGAAAACTGGTTAATGGATTGCTCACGGATGACTTCCTGCAAACCGGAATCAGCCATTGAGTTGCCGCGTTTTTTTTCTGCCGTCACTATTGCCCATCCTGCCAGGGCAGCAAGTCCGATGATATAAGGAAAAGGAACATGAATAAAATAAATGAGGATAAAGGCGAAGGCAGCGAAAAGCAGGTGCATTTTACTTTTGATTGCCCGTTTTCCGATTTTAAATAAGGCATGAATTACTATTGCAATGATTGCCTGCTTAAGACCTGCAAAAACGGCATACACCGGTGGCAGGTTGCCATACTGCACATAAACAATACTTAAAATCAGCAATACGAACATGGAGGGCAGGACGAACAGGGTGCCTGCAACCAATCCTCCCCGAACACCATGCAGCAGCCATCCGATGTAAGTGGCCAGCTGCTGGGCTTCGGGACCCGGGAGGAGCATGCAGTAGTTCAGTGCATGCATAAACTTTTTTTCACTGATCCAATTCATTTTTTCAACCAGGAAGGTATGCATGATGGCGATTTGTCCTGCCGGACCGCCAAAGCTGATAAAGCCCAGCTTGAGCCAGAAGTAAAGGGATTCTTTAAAAGATGGATGATTCAACGGTGGTTCGGTCACGGCTATCAACTAATTTTCATAAAATTAACAGCTTTTGGCCTGCTTTAAAAAAAGCATTTGATATCTCGCTATTTTGTTGTTCAGAACACTGTTTATCAATTTCTTAACTATAATGTAGTGAATTTCGCCCGGGAAGTTTGAAAATCGACATTAGTTCCCTACTTTTGTGCCCTCCTACGCTAAGGCTTTGGAGGGTAAACCTCCTAAATTTAGTATGGAGAAACGGTTCGGTAGTTTCCGCCGCAGGCGGATTAGAATACATGCCGGAGTCGTTCTTTATAGATTATCATTATTGGTTCGGTAGTTTCCGCCGCAGGCGGATTAGAATACATGCCACAGAGTTCTTTAGTTAGAAAATAATAAATATGGTTCGGTAGTTTCCGCCTACGGCGGATTAGAATACATGCCGGAGTCGTTCTTTATAGATTATCATTATTGGTTCG
>CAZPKJ010000197.1:2429-3776 GCA_964587075.1 uncultured Flavobacteriaceae bacterium
AGATTATCATTATTGGTTCGGTAGTTTCCGCCGCAGGCGGATTAGAATACATGCCGGAGTCGTTCTTTATAGATTATCATTATTGGTTCGGTAGTTCAGCTGGTTAGAATACATGCCTGTCACGCATGGGGTCGCGGGTTCGAGTCCCGTCCGGACCGCCTTCGCTCGCCGAAGTACTTCGTCAGAAGTACGAAGGCGAGCTTTTTTATGTTTTGTTTTATCATAAACAAGTCGATAAAACGGCGAGCTACGGCGGTCAACGACCGCTCTGGTTTTAAAGTAAGGCTTCGCTCGCCGAAGTTCTGCGAAGGCAGAACGAAGGAGAGCGAGCTACGTCGGTCAACGACCGCTCTGGTTTTGAAATAAGGCCTTGCTCGCCGAAGTACTTCGTCAGAAGTACGAAGGAGAGCGAGCTACGGCGATCAATTTCTGCCATTCAATGGAAAAGTAGATTTAGTTTTGTATTTTTAAGTCGTCATTGTGGCGAGTATTACTGGCAGAGGCAGCTTTTTTTGCTGCGAAGGCGAATAAGTCGTAATTTTTGTTTTATTTTTTATTCACCGTGGTTTATCACCATTTTTGTTTAAACTATTTTTTTAAACATTTTTTCAAATTAAATCTTTATCATGCTATTTTACTCCGTTTACACATTACTTTGTTCTGATACATCATATTATACAGGGTGCACTGTCAATTTAGATGAACGGGTTGCACGTCATAATGCCGGACGAGTGAAATCAACCAGAAAACGAATTCCGGCTGAATTAATTTCTTATACCGTTTTCTTTGATAAGTATAATGCATTCAAATTTGAAAAATATCTGAAGTCTGGGTCAGGAAGGGCGTTTTTGAAAAAGCATTTGATTTGAACAGCGAGTGTTATTGTGATAGTCTCAATCATACAAATATAAAGTCAAGAGAATATATTCATATAGCCTACTTTTCTTCCGAAAATGATAATTTGAGAGCGCCCTTCAAATGGTCAGTCGTCAATTCTTGTGGCAGAACTCAAATTTGTCAAATAAAAATCAATTTTTAGCTTTGTATACACTAAACCTCTAAAACTATGGAACCACAAATGAACTTTATGGCCATTGTATGTGCAGCGATCATCCCTATGATCATGGGATTTCTTTACTATCACCCGGCTGTTATGGGAAACGCCTGGATGAAGGCCAACGACCTCACCCTTGAAAAAATCGGGAAAGGACCCAAACCGGCGTTGTACCTGCTGGCCCTGGTATTTTCATTTATGCTCACCATGTTCTTCTGGGCCTGGACCACGGGCGCAGGCGGAGTTGACCAGATGCAGGTAGTAGATCCGGTTGATGGACACAGTTATGAAAC
>CAZPKJ010000197.1:3786-5205 GCA_964587075.1 uncultured Flavobacteriaceae bacterium
GATTGGTATTTTCCATCATGGTCATGCTGCCCATCTTTGGCACCATGAAAATTTTTGAATTGCGTAAATGGAGCTGGGTGTTTGTGAACTGGGGTTACTGGAGTGTTTGCGCCATCCTCATGAACGGGTTGCTAAGCGCCTGGAGATAACCAATGCCATTCAATAGCGGGGACGGTATGTTATAGCCATTCCGTCCCCGCTGATTGAGTGAATCTGACTATAGGATGAAATGCGGACCTGCTTTTACAGGGCATGTCATTCATAAATTATCAGCATCCCTGCCGGCCGGCAAAATTTTACGGGTTTAAAACAAAACCAGTTTTTATAAGTACCTTTTTAGTATTTGATGATTTTACCGGTATACAACGTGTTATCATTTTTAAACTGTACGAAGTAAACTCCCGCATCAAGGTTTCGGACAGAAAGTTCAACTTTTTGCTTTCCGCTGATGCTTTCCCTTAAAACTGCCTTCCCCATTCCGTTAAATACTATTAATTCACCGGCTTTCATATCTCCGGGTATAACTACGGTTACTTTTTCGAAAGCAGGGATGGGAAATAGCCTTATATGATTGCGCCCGTTACCCGTTGGTGAAACGGATGTGGTATAACTGTACCCCGTAAGTGAAAAGTCGTCGAAATAAAATCCATCGGCTGGTGTACTGCCATCGGTGACCATGGTGAAACGAAATAATAAGCTGTTGTTTCCAGCCCATGAGGTCAGATCAAATGTTTGTTGCTGCCAGCTGTTGTTTAACGTGTACGACCTGAGTGTAACCCAGGATACTCCTGAGTTGGCTGAAACCTGCAGTTTCACGGTATCGGCCCATTCAACCGACCATTTAGCCATGAATTCAAGGATGAGTTTGTGTGCAGGTACAAGTACAACCGGAGCCACCATGGTGAAGGAATTTCCGGTATTATCCTCCGCATTGCCGCCGTTGGAATCGCCGAACGAACCGCTGCCGCTGTAAGCGTCATCCGTCACAACACCCCACAACTTTCCATTGCCTGCAGCCACCCAGTTTCCGGTTCCGCTTTCAGCATCATCCTGAAATAAAATAGTTTTGTTTCCGGTAAATATGGTTATGGTTTCGCGTGTGGTTTCAACGCCCTGCTGCCGAACCACCAAATCCAATTCGAACGAGGAGTCGGCAAACGCGGCATCGATGGAAATCATAAACGGGTTACCGCTGTTGTCGGCTATTGTCCGCGGCTGTATGGCACCGAAGTTCACAGGCGAAGAAACATTGATGAGCGGACTGGAAGGTATCAGTTCAACAAATACGCTATCCGCGACAGCGCCTACCCCTTTATTTTTAACTGTTACCGTTACCGGGATGGCCTGACCGCCGGCAATGGCATCACCCCCTATGAAATGATTCTGCACATCGGCGAATGCTCCGGCTATCCAAGCCAG
>CAZPKJ010000198.1:0-5190 GCA_964587075.1 uncultured Flavobacteriaceae bacterium
TAAGGCACTTGTCGACTCAAAAAAGGCGGGAAGCATTTACGGTTTTGCCTGGGGATTAAAAGATCCGGGTTATGCATATTTTGCAGCTGAGGTGTTGAAAGATAAATCGGTTGATGATGCGACCAAAACCATGCTTGAATTACTCGATAATCTGAAAAACAATCCGGTAACGGCAGAGGAAACCGAACGTGCAAAAAATAAATATCTGCGATATTTTGAACAAACCTATAACAACAGCGACCGTGTAGGATTAACGTTATCGGAATATATAGCTAAAGGCGACTGGCGGTTATGGTTTCAGTACCGCGACCGGCTTGAACAGGTTAAGGCAGATGATGTGAACCGGGTGGTAGCTGCTTATTTTAAACCGTCAAACCGGACAACAGGTTTGTTTATACCGGATGCAACTCCTGACAGGGCACAGATACCTGCTGCACCGGATCCATCGGAATCGCTGAAAGATTATAAGGGGAAACAGGCGCTTAGCCAGGCAGAAGAATTTGACCCATCGCCTATGAGTGTACAAAGCCGGATAAAAACCGGTACCATTCCCGGTGGAGCGAAATACAGTTTCCTGAAAAAGTCTACAAGAGGAAATGCGGTTAACCTTACACTCAGTCTGAGGATAGGTAGTCAGAAAACCCTGGAAGGAAAAAGCACTATAGCCGATTTAACTGCCGGCATGCTTCGTAAGGGAACAAAGAATTTTACCTTTCAGCAAATAAACGATGAGCTCGATAAATTAAAAACGAGCGTGAATATTTTCGGAAGCGGCCAAACGGTCACCGTTATGATTCAGTCGACCTCCGACAAGCTGGTGCCTGCATTGAAAATTGTGCATGAAATTTTACGTATGCCGGTATTCCCGGCTCCGGAATTTGAAAATCTGAGGGAGGAAGAACTGGCGGGTATCGATCAGCAGCGCAGCGAACCCCAGGCCATTGCCAGTTTAATTTATGAGCAAACTATGAAGCCATATCCCGTTAACGATTTTAGATATGCTTTGAATTTTGATGAACAAGTTGCTGCAGTAAAGGCTGCTAAAATTGAAGAAATAAGAAAATTCTATGGCGACTTTTATAACTCTGCGAGCGCAACCTTGGCCGTGGTTGGCGATTTTGATGAGGATGCCACCTTACAGGAACTAAACAAAATACTGGCAAACTGGAGCTCACCCGTAGCCTTTGAGAGGGCGGCTGCTATGTTTTTCGATAATAAAGCCGAATTAAAAAAGATCAATACGCCCGACAAGTCAAACGCGATGTTGCTGGCCGGACTGAATATTAAGTTAAATGAAAACGATCCCGATTATGCGGCTATAACCATTGGTAACTATATCCTGGGGGGAGGTTTCCTGAATTCGAGACTTGCTACTCGCATCCGTCAGAAAGAGGGAATCAGTTATGGGGTTGGTTCATGGATTACTGCCGACCCGATTGATCAGGTTGGAGCATTCGGCTCGTATGCAATTTACAACCCCGACAACTCCGAAAAACTGGTAGCCGCATACCGTGAGGAGCTCGATAAAATGCTCAGCACTGGTTTTACTGCCGAAGAACTTAAGGATGCTGTTAATGGATATTTACAGAGCCGGAATGTAAGCCGCTCGCAGGACCGCGAACTGGTGGGCCGTTTGGCGAACTATATTTATATTAACCGAACCATGCAGTGGGACGCCGATTTCGAAAAAACTATGGCAGAACTCACGGTCGACAAAGTAAATGCTGTGATGAAAAAGTGGATTACACCTTCGGGAATTTCATTCATTGAAGCCGGCGATTTTGAAAGGAAGAAGGAAGCTGGCCAATAAACTTCAATGTTCGAAGTATGATTTAAAGTGCCGCTTACTGATTTTGAATAATGCCTGGCAGTAATAAGGTAAGAATACTGACATATTACCCTTAAAAGGCTCCCGGGTTTTGGTTTCCTGGTAAACTTTATGCTGACGATTTACATATCGTTATAATTTTCTCTCTCAAACACCCAAATGGCTGTTTGAAGCTTAATGCTCATCCTGAAATGAGTTGATTTTTATATAATTTCGGTAAAGATCACTTTGGTAAAAATCAGACCGGTAAACTGCAATGACTTCGTGTTATCTTTTAAATGAACACTTGAGATGATCTTTCACGAATAAATAATAAATAAACCAATGACCTTATGATTTGTAACCCTTCTTCTCAAATCCCCACCGGGTGCCAGGTCGTTTTGATTTCCTGAAAATCCATAATCATATATGGTGAACAGGCATCGTTCGAAAACCAATCCCTGAAAGGGTAATGTAAAATTCTTTTCACATTGAGTGAACCGTTGGTTTGAATGGTTTTAAGGGTTTCCTGATCGGTTCCGCAATAAAGCGTTGCATTCACATCCATGTGGTTTGAAAAAGGGCCATGAAGTTCACGGGCATGACCGGTTAATATATTTACCACACCTCCGGGCAAATCGCTCGCGTGTAATACTTCGGCAAATTCAATGGCTGATAACGGAAACCTGGTGTCGGCTAAAACAATTATAGAATTGCCGCCAACAATCACCGGTATGATTACCGAAATGAGTCCGAGTAAACCCGACTGTTCAGGTGCCAGGGCACTTACCACCCCTGTTGGTTCAGGAAATGAAAAGTTAAAATGACTGCTTTCAACCGGGTTAACCGAACTGAACAGCTGTTGGTACTTATCGGACCAGCCCGCATAATAAATAATACGATCAATAGCTGCAGTTACTTCCTTGGCGGCTGTTCCGGATGGTGTCCCCTGTGTTATCAGGCTTTCGGTAAACTGCGATTTCCGGCCCTCCAGTGTTTCTGCAATCCGGTAAAGTATCTGACCTTTATTATAAGCGGTTTTTTTAGACCACCCGTCCTGGGCCTTTCTGGCAGCAACCACTGCGTCTCGGAAATCTTTTTTCGAGCCCCTGCATATGCTGGTGATCAGGTTTCCATTTTCACCGGTCAGTTTGTAATACCTGCCCGATTCCGAACGTGGAAATTTACCATCAATATAAAGCTTGTAAGTTTTTTGTACGGCCACTCTGCCGGAAGAATCGCTCCCGTTCATGCGTGCATTTTCCCTGGCTGAAATATTCTTCTTTCCTTCTGGTATAATCTTATTCATGAATAAATTATATTCGGCCCGACCGCCCCGCAGCCAATAGAGTTTGTACAGTAAATCGGGTATTGACTGACGAAACGTATCAAACCTTTACATGATCCCAGTTTTCGCCCGATTTGATACGATATAACTGCATTTCGGAAATCTTATACTTTTTAGCAATATCCTTCATGCTTTGTGTGCGTGATTTGCTGAATATTTGCTTCTTGATTTGTTTCACAACACCGGCAGTAAGTTTATGCCCTTTGTAAATGGGTTTGTTCATCCGGTCTTTGCGGGCCTTGAGTACCAGCGGACTTTTCTGCTGATGCTTTTCCATCTCCTCCTTGGTGGCCCACTTCAGGTTCTTCGCTTTATTATTCGCCTTGTTGTGATCTTTGTGAATCACATACTTTTGCTTGTTGCTTGTTTTTTTGTTGAACAATTCAGCAACCAGTTTGTGGATATAAAAAGTTTTATTTTCACCAAATGGTTTTACGTTGAGAGTTGGGTAACCACCGATTTTTGTTCCGCTGAGCAATTTACCATCACTGATTTTAGAATTAAAGCTCGCAATGCGTCCCATGTTCGAAACAGCATAACGGTAACGAAGCGCGCCCTTGGGCATTTTCACTTCTTTCCAATCCTCATTTTTCAGATATTTAATCATGTGTGTACGTTTTGTGCCAGTGGTTAGGTTCCACGGCGGGGTTAGGTTGTAATTTTTTGATAAAACTATAAAAATTTTGGTTCAGGGCAAATTATTTAACAGAAACCTCAAAACAGTCTCCAATTTTACACATTCCCGGCAGTTATAACTTCACATACGCATACAGGCCGTGCAATCCGCCCTCACGGCCCATGCCACTCTCCTTATATCCCCCGAAAGGAGAGGCGGGATCAAATTTATTATAGGTGTTGGCCCAAACAACCCCTGCTTTGAGTTTGGAGGATATTTTAAATACTTTCGACCCCTTGTCGGTCCAAACCCCTCCTGAAAGGCCATAAGGTGTATTATTCGCTTTTTCAATCACTTCCTCGGGCGTACGGAAGGTTTGAATGGATAAAACAGGCCCGAAAATTTCCTCCTGAACGATACGGCTCGACTGCGCAACGTCACTGAACAGGGTAGGCTTGAACCAGAATCCCTTCGATGGCAGGCTACACGAGGGTTGGTACAGGCTGCCGCCTTCGTGAACACCGGTTTTTACCAGTGAACGAATCTTGAGCAGCTGTTCCTTTGAATTGATAGCGCCAATGTCGGTGTTTTTATCCAGCGGATCGCCTATAATAAGGGTTTCCATCCTGTCCTTTAACTTACGTATCACGGTAGCGGCTACACTTTCCTGCACAAACAGGCGCGAACCGGCACAGCAAACATGGCCCTGGTTAAAAAAGATACCATTAACAATACCTTCAACAGCCTGATCAATGGCGGCATCTTCGAAAATTATATTGGCTGCTTTTCCGCCTAATTCAAGGGTATATCTTTTTGGTGTGCCTGCCAATGCTTTCTGAATCATTTTACCCACTTCGGTGGATCCGGTAAAAGCTACTTTATCGATGCCCGGATGATTTACCAGTGCTGCTCCGGTTGCTCCCCCGCCGGTAACAATATTAACTACGCCGGGAGGCAGGTCGGCATCACGTATTATTTCAGCAAGCTTCAATGCCGTTAATGAGGTAGTTTCAGCAGGCTTAAGTACCACCGTGTTACCTGCGGCAAGAGCTGGAGCAATTTTCCACGCTGCCATCAGTAACGGGAAATTCCAGGGAATTATTTGTCCGGCCACACCGAGCGGTGCAGGTTGCTTGCCGGGGAATGCGTAGTTTAGCTTGTCGGCCCATCCCGCATAATAAAAAAAGTGTGCTGCCGCCAACGGGATATCAATATCGCGCGACTCCCTGATTGGTTTTCCGCCGTCGAGCGATTCAATGATTGCTAATTCACGGGCCCTTTCCTGAATGATGCGTGCAATCCGGTAAATATACTTCCCGCGTTCAGCCGGTTTGGTTTTAGACCACACTTTATCATATGCATTACGGGCAGCACTAACGGCTTTGTCTATATCCTGTTTTGAAGCTTCGGCGATTTCAG
>CAZPKJ010000199.1:0-5189 GCA_964587075.1 uncultured Flavobacteriaceae bacterium
AGCCGGCCGCAGAACAGAGGCGCTGAAACTCATATCGGCCAACTGTCTTTCGGCCGGACAAATGATGAAACTTGCTACTTTATTTAATCTTGAATCGAACCGGCTGGCGTTTCTTAAAGAGGTGTTCGGTAAATGTTACGACCTTGAAAACTGTTCATTCGCAGCTGAAGTTTTTTCTCACGTTCCCTATAAAACCGACTGGCAGATATTCTGCGGCAACCTGCTTCAGACTCCTGATCCTGTCCCTCCTGTAGTTGTTTGTGAGGTTTCGGCTACCGAATACGAACAAATAAGGAAAAGCATTTCCGATGTATCAGTAACCAGTACGCGTGTTACACTGGCAAAGCAAATTATCAGTACTAAAAAATGTTTTACCGTTAAGCAGATTGCAGGCATTATTAGGTTATTTACTATTGAAAGCGCGAAACTTGAAGTGGCTCTCTTCGCATATGATTACTGCACCAACAAGGATGATTATTATCAATTAACCGAAAGCTTTTCAACCACCAGCAGCAAAAACAAGCTTCTGGAATTTATCAACTCGCGTTAATTATTACCGGGCTCCTTCCTCTCCAATAAAAAAACGGCGCATGATGAAAAAGCACTGCACCGTTTAATAAACACACATTCAAAAGAATGGATATTACTCTAACTTTCCTATTGCCAATGAGCCAACGCACTGCTTTAATGAGGGATCGGGCATATCTATTGAGGGATCGTTGATTTTTCTTTAACTAAACGAAACATCCCCGGTGTTAAAATCATGCGAACCAGGGTTCCCGGGTTATTATCGGTAAACTGCAAACAGTCGGCTGCACCTCCGTTAAGCAGCATCAGCCGGTCGGCAATTAGTTTGACCCCTTTCGACTGGTGGTTCTTATCATTTCTGCTACTTGCATTGTTCAACCCTACGCCATTGTCGGCCACCAGTATTTCCAGTGAACCTGTTTCGGTCATATTGATATTGATCAGTACCTCTCCGGGCCGGTCGGCAGGCATAATCCCATGCCAAATGGCGTTTTCAACAAAAGGCTGAATAATCATATTTGGGATTTCAACCTGCCATATATCCACATTATTGCCCGTTTTAATATCCCATTTCATTTTCTCACCAAAGCGCATCTGTTCAAGGCTCAGGTAAAATCCCAGCCTGCTTATTTCTTCCTGGAGAGAGATATATCCCTTATCGGCCATATTTAAATGCATGCGCATGAGCCGTGAGAATTTCGCCAGGTAATCGTTTGCATCAAATTTGTTGTTGGTATTTATAAAATGCTGGATGGAATTAAGTGAATTAAAAATAAAGTGCGGATTCAGGTTGCTCGCCAGCGCTTTTTGTTGCAGCTCAACAATTTTTTGCTGTATTGAATTTTCGGCTTCCTGTTTTAGCCGCATTATTTTAATTTGCCTTCTGAAAAAGAACAACACCAGCAACAATGCTGTGACAAAAACCATCGAATAGAACCACCATGTACGGTAAAAAGGAGGGACAATATATAACTGCATCTCCGATTTCACTCCCCACTTTCCGTCACCGAATCCGGCACGCACTTCAACATTATGATCTCCCGGGCTGAAAGCAGCCAATTGCAACTCGCCCGAACGGGTATTTTGCCATTCGCCATTACCGATACGGTACTGATAGTGCACACTAAAAGGATTCTGATAATGGAACACCTCAAACTTAAGGCTGAACGTGGTTCGTGTAAAATCAAAACGCAGCGGCCCCTCAACCGGAACATATTCGTTCTCGCCATATTTAATCTGAAAATGTTTTACATCTAGTGACTTGCCCATGGTACTGCGCAGCAAATCCATATTAATTTTCATCAGCCCTTCGGCGGTAGCTACCCATGCAATATCCTCTCCGGGCAGGTATAGCAAATCATTAATATTTTCCGACAAAACACCATCATGAATGGATAGTGTTTTTTGTGCGCCCTGATAAAAATAAATTAAACCTTCGTTGGTTCCTGCCAGGTATTCATCCTTTCCCGTGAAAGTAAAACAGGTAGTGTTTGATATGACGCCTGAACTCACAACTTTAATAAGCTGCGGGTCCGGATTGTTTTCAAAAACAAAAAAACCATCCGCTCCGGTTACCAGAATTTCATTTCCCGAAATTTGTGAAATAGCATTAATTTTCATTTCACTTATGTCGCCTGGAGGAAAATACTTTTTGCCTTTCTGGTCCAGAATACATAACCCCTTCTGACTTCCAATCCAAATTCTGTTCATGTAATCCCGCACCATGCAATTAATACGCATTTTTCCCTGTGCATCGGGAAATATTCCGGTTATTGTTTCTTTGAATTCGAACTTATCAAGGTCATATTTTAAGATGCTGTTATCCCAGTTGCCAACCAGCAATTCGGAATCGGTTACCAGCAGGCTGCTGCCATGTGCATAATAAACTACTTTGTGTTCAAAATTCAGAGGGTATGCTTTTTGCAGTGGATTTACCAGGCGGATGTCGGTAATGGCAACTACAAACCGGTTCTCGTCAACTTTAACCACATCACGAACAAACTGCGTCATTTCAGGCATATGTTTCAACGAATGCAACCGGTCATTTTTCTGGTCGAACCAGGCAATTCCATCATTGGTGCCCGATAACAGGTTGCCGTTTCCTGAAGGCAGTATACATTTTAAATTAGCTGCAGGAAAATCGGTTGTGGCCGGATAGTTAACCAGGTGGTTATTGGTAAAAAGGTATGCGCCTTTACCGAGACTTCCTATCCAGATATTGCCTTCCCGGTCGGATATCAGACGGCTTAACGCAATATTCATGGACGAAATAAATTTTGATATATGGATGGTCCTTCCCTCCGAAAGCATGAAAAGATCGGGCGTACCCCATATGTTAAACCAGATATTATTTTTAGTGTCGGTAATAATATTCCTGACTCTTTTTTCGTCGCCGGTATTCAACATATACGATTGAATTACCTGGCTTCCCGATATATGTTTAATGGCTCCGTCGGTGCCGATAAGCAGGCTTCCGTCGTTTTTTTCAAAAACAGAATACACCGGGAATCCGTTAACCTGATTGATATCGATAAGCTTTTCACCCCCGGGTTTCCATTCGTACAACCCCTCTTTCCGGCCAATTATCACGTTTCCGTTTTTCAAACGGGTCATCATGAGTGGTTTGTTAATGGCATGGTCGCGCGAAATGGTATCAATGGCGAATTGTTCGCCTGTTGAGAGTAAAATAAACTCCAGGTTATGGTATTCGTGCAGCGAAATGAGAATGCTGTCGGAAACAATAATCTGGTTCGACTGTGAAACCGGGTTCTTATTTACTCTTTCTGCTTTCCGCGATACCGTATTAAACCTATAAATTCCATCCATACCGGTGCCAACATATAAAAGCTTTTTACTCAAGGCATAAATGGAAGTAATGTGCGAACCAAGTCCCAGGTCGTTGATGGAGTAATTTAAAAATTCCAGTCCGTTGAATTTACTCAGTCCGTTTTCGGTACCAAACCAAATGTACCCGGCCGTGTCCTGTGCCATGGAATAAACATTGGAATTTAGCAGCCCCTCCTTTACAGAATAGTTGCGGTACGGGTATACCTGTGCGTTAAGCGAAAAGGGAATCAACAGCGAAACCAGGTAAAAGAGGCATGACGATGCCCGGTTACTGAAAAATACATTCAAAATTGCTTTGAACCTCATCCCTGGTCAGAATTTAAATTCAAGTTAAAGTTACATCATGAAACCGGCCATTGTGCGTAATTATTAAAAAGTGGTAAACGGTTCAAGCTACGTCCTGAGCATAAGCGAAAACCTTTTCAGTGCTTCCATAAAAGAGGAGTTTTTGCGTTTCGAAACAGGGACCTTAAATCCATCTTTCAAAATAGCAACTCCCCCATCTTCGTTACTGAAATCTTTCAATTGCTGGATGTTTATCATAAACGACTTATGGGTACGGATGAAAATCCCCTCCGGTAAGGTCCGTTCAAAATCCTTGAGGGGCCTCGAAATCAGGTATTGCTTCCCGGTAACGGTAAAAACCCTGGTATAGTTATCGTCGGCCTGGAGCCGTGAAATATTTCCGATTTCTTCAATAGTAAACCCGTTACTGTGTGATAAGGCAATCTTAGTGGCCGCTGTGGCGGGAGAAAACACCTGGTTGGAATCATTTTCAAAATGAGTGGCTATTTTTCCAACGGCCAGCTGAAGCTCCTTAATATTGATGGGTTTCAGTACATAGTCAAGAACCCCCGCTTTTACGGCCTGTATGCCAAATTCGATAGAAGCCGACACAAAAATCACCACAAACTTTCGCTCCTTGAAATGATCAAGCAAATCAAATCCGTTGTGTATGGGCATGAGGATGTCAAGGAACACAACCTCCGGTTTAAGTTCCTGAATCAGTTCCCGGGCTTCCGAAACCGATCCGGCTTCACCCACGACCTCAATTTCATGGCAATAGCTGTTTAACATGGCTCTCAGGTTTTCGCGGCCATGCCTTTCATCATCAACAATTACTGTTTTGTACTTTCTCATAAAATGCAAGGTTAAAAATATGCCTTATCCCTCAGGGAACTCTAATATCGAAAAATCAGTCATAAAAATACATAAAATTCATTATGAAATGTACATTCACAAAAAAATACAATTTCATGTAAAAAGAATCCCATTATCGGGCCGGTTGTATATATAACCCGAATAATATACTACGAATTCGTAAATTCGCATGTTAAGTTGAAAACACTCAAACCCTTATGAAAAAGCTCCTTTTATTTCTTGCTCTGCCGTTAATTCTGTTCCAGAACAATACTTATGGTATCCGTTATCAGAATGTTAAACCTTCGAAATCAGTATCCTCTTCAGGTCCTCAGCCAACGGTATTCATCCCCGATACGCTTCAGTTGAAAAAGCACATCCGGGTTTTGTCATCCGATGAAATGGAAGGGCGCGAAACAGGAACCCCGGGCGAAAAACTCGCTTATGAATATTTATCGGGCGAATTCAGGGCGGCCGGGCTTGCGCCGATGGGTACTACCGGATACCTGCAACCATTTGAATTCACTTCCGGATCGTATGCCGGCGAAAAAAATTCGTTGAAAGTTGATAAGAAAACATATAAACTGAACGACCATTTTTATCCTTTGGCTTATTCTGCCAATAAACCATTTTCGGGTCAAACCATCCTGACAGGCCATGGCATTGCGGCTCCC
>CAZPKJ010000200.1:0-5146 GCA_964587075.1 uncultured Flavobacteriaceae bacterium
TAACATCCCAAGAGTCAAAACAATCCAAGTGACCGGCCAGATGGGGGTTACGGGTTGTGTAGCCGGCTTTAAAATATTATCGGCCTGAATGGATTTAACGCCATCTACAATATTGGCCGCTTTTTTAGCTATAAGAAGTTCATAAACTTTTTTATCCAGCTCCATTTTCCGCTCAAGGTTGGCCAGTGCATTAGCCTGTTCGGGAAGTTGTTTTAAGCGAGCCTGTGTTGAAGCGATGGTCCTGTTCAGTTTATTCAGTTGTACAGCTGTTTTTTTCCGGGTATTCAGAATTCGTTCTGATATAAGCACTTTTAAGTTTTCAATTTCGGAATCAACAGATGCACCCCCTGCACCTGAATTTTTTTCGTCATATTTTTTATTCAGGAGTTCAATCTGCGCCGTAAAATTCGGATCAGAAATAGCGCCATATTCTACTTGTGAATTGTTAATCTCACGGTTCTTCCGTAGATATTTGGTGAGATTTTCTAACGTGGATTTTTGAATTTCGAGGTGATTTTTTTGGATTTGATATTCATTCAAAAGGGCCAGCAATCTCTCCGACTCCATTTGGATGTCAGTGATGGCATATTGCTTTTTTAGGTCTGCAATTTCTGTTTCTGTTTGCAGGATACTTTCATTTACCTGATGAAGTTCTTCGGTGCTTTTTTGTATAGCAAGATCTTTCTGCACCGACTGGGGTTGGTTTGTAAATGACCGGGCTATTGCTGTTGCCAGGGTGGTTGCCTCCTGAGGGCTTTCCGACTGTACCTTTAGTGTTATTATTCCTGAGTTATCGGTTGCAGAAACTCTTGCGGGGTGAAGTAATAGCTCTGTGGCCAGTGAAGCAGGTGAATAAATGGTAAAGTGAAATTCCGGCTCGCGAAGCAGGAAGTGTACCTGACGCGGGTTCTCTTTTTTTGTAACGGTTAACGCAATGTTGTTATCCATAATCTCATTGCCGAATTTTCCGGTTTTTGTTCGGACAATACCATATTGCATGTTGGTAAGGAGATATGATTCATTGTTTAGCGGTTTGATGGTATACTGCTGAGGTTGATGCTTTTGATTTCCCGTCACACGGTAGGTTATATGATAGGGAAATCCCGATTGAAGGGCTCTTTTCCTGAAGTCGGATGTGAATGATAGCTTTATCAGGGCCGGACTTTGGCTCAACACTTCTTCAAGAAATGAGGTTGAAGTTAGCTTTTCGGTGTTGGGTGAAATACCTGTTGCCAGCAAGTTGAGGCTGGTTCCTGCAGGTTGTGTGACAGGGGATTTCATGGTAACAACCGATTCGTATACCGGAGCTACAAAGTATAAATACATTAGGGCCAGGAATACACCGGTAATTACAAAGGGTATCAGCAACAGGAATCTCCGGGCTGGCAGTGATTGGTTTATTGATCTGTTTTTCATGAACCTTAGCGGTTTTAAACTTTTATTCGACACCTCTTACATGATTTGTGTAAGAATTGTTACGTTTTCGGTCCTCTTTTACTATAATATTAAGGCATGTTGAGGCGACTAATGTGTTTTTCTCCTGCTTTTACTTACATGTATTTTTTATGCATCCATATCCGTTTCTTTGTATTTCTGAATCGCGGCATATAAATTCATATATGCCTAACCGTTATAGTTTACAGATGATTTCACTCGGAAAAGCGGAAGACTTTGACGCCTACATTAACGAGCCGGGACAAAAAGTTCTGGTTGACTTTTATGCGGGCTGGTGTGAACCATGCAAATGGCTCGATGAAATACTTTATGAGATCGGAAATGATATGCCTGATGAAATTTTAATCTTGAAAATAGATATAGAGACTTTTCCTGAGTTAAAAGACAGGTTTGAAGTAAAAAGTGTACCTGTACTGGCGCTTTTTATTGATGGTAAAATTGCCTGGAGAATGAATGGGTTTGCATCGGGACCAGAATTGATAAAAATAATTTCATCTTTTGTGTGAAAACCGATCATGATTGGCGAGAATTCTTTATTTTGTTTCACGTGAAATGAAAAATTCGACCTCATTAGGCGCCATTAGACAAGATAAAATTAATTCCAGGATACATTTAGTTCAAACCGGCATTGGATGCGTATAATGAGGTAAAAAGGTCATTTTAAAACTCGTCTTGGAATTGCGTACTTGCGCAAGCCATTCAGCCTGCATTTTGAAGAATATTTTTAAAGGTTTTAATCATCGAATAAAGCGGCCTTTTCCGTTTCTCAAGGTACTTTCCCTGATTTATATTTAACATGGCATTAAATAGTCGTTTGATGGAGATTAAAAGCGGGGCAATGTTCACGTTATCTTAAAAAATTTTATTGAGTTTTTCTGTTTTTCAACTTTTTAACCATTTTTATGCTTGGATTTATATTTTCTTATGAGCTTACAAGCGATTCAACTCCGGAATAATCATATATCAGCAACGCCTGATAAGACAGCATCATATTTAGGAATGGACAAGCTTTACCAAATAGTATTTATCAGTAAAATGCCTCTGTTTCGAATACTATGACCGGATTGATAGAGCATTTTACACAGAAAAGAAAGTAGGGCGCGGGAGAAAAATTAAAAGTAGATCCTGACCTTTGACCATATAGTGGTTTACCGGATTTTGCGTGAGCCACCATTAGGTTTCTTGTACTGATATTTGGGAGTTGCATGAAGTAATAGTGTGATCAAGTATAAAAATACCGCATTTTTAATACTCGCTCACGGATGTAGATCCTGAAAAAGACTGCTGAGTGGTTCACCCATGCGGATGTACAGAAGCAGTTTTTGATGCTCATGTTTCACGTGAAACTACCTGCCCATGTGAACCATCAGGATAGAAATGTCGGCCGGCGAAACTCCGCTGATTCTCGATGCTTGTCCCAGAGTGACCGGACGAACTTTGGTGAGCTTTTGTTTAGCCTCTGAGGAGAGCGATTTTATTTGGTGGTAATCGTAGTCGCTTTTCAAGGAAATATGCTCCAGTTTATTGATTTTGTCGACCATCTCCTGCTCTTTTTCGATGTACCCCTGGTACTTCATTATTATTTCGGCTTGTTCAATAGTTTCAGCGCCGAAGTTGGTGATTTTATCACGGAGAGGTTCTAAAAAGGCCGATAGTCCCTGCAAGGTAACCTGCGGTCTGCTGATAAGACCACTAAGCTTCTGTTTTTGTCTTATAGGCTCTGAATCAATAGTTTGTAAGTAACTGTTAATCTCATCCGGACTAACGCTTAAACTTTTGAAAAACCCTATAAGCTCCTGTGAACCAGATATTTTAAGTGAAACCTGATCAAATCTGGATTGATTTGCAAGTCCAAGCGAATAACCAATCGGTGTAAGCCTGATATCGGCATTATCCTGGCGAAGTAATGTCCGAAATTCAGCCCTGGAAGTAAACATCCGGTAGGGTTCATCAGTACCTTTAGTTACCAGGTCGTCTATCAGCACTCCTATGTAGGCATCGGAACGGCCCAAAACAAAAGGTGGTTTACTCTCAATTTTTAAATGAGCATTAATACCGGCCATCAGTCCCTGACATGCGGCCTCTTCATAACCGGTGGTGCCGTTGATTTGCCCGGCGAAGTATAAGTTTTCTAGGAGTTTTGTCTCTAATGTTAAATGCAATTGAACGGGTGGGAAATAGTCATATTCAATAGCATATCCCGGACGGAACATTTTCACTTTCTCAAAGCCTGGAATTAGTCTCAGGGCACGATATTGAACTTCTTCGGGCAACGACGATGAAAAGCCATTAACATATATCTCTACGGTGTTCCATCCTTCGGGTTCAACAAACAGCTGATGCCGGTCGCGCTCGGCAAAACGGCTGATTTTATCCTCTATCGAGGGACAATACCTCGGTCCCAACCCCTGAATTCGTCCGGTGAACATGGGTGATTGTTCAAAGCCGGTACGAAGAATTTCATGAACCTTTTCATTGGTATAGGTTACAAAACAGCTTTTCTGTACGGAGGGAGGAACAGTGTCAGTAAAAGAAAATTTGCCGGGTACCTCATCTCCCTTTTGCTCTTCCATTTTGGAGTAGTCCAGTGAACGCCCGTCGAGCCTGGGAGGAGTTCCGGTTTTCATGCGGCCACTCTCAAATCCCAGCGAAACCAGTTGTTCGGTAATACCGGTAGCTGCTTTCTCTCCGGTTCTACCGCCACCGAAACGTTTTTCGCCAATATGAATGAGCCCGTTTAGGAAGGTACCATTGGTAAGAATAACGGCTTTACTCCGGAAGATGATTCCCATACCGGTTACCACTCCGGCCAGCTTTCCATCTTCAATCAACAGCGAACTCACCATGTCCTGCCAGAAATCAACATTAGGGGTTTGCTCCAACATGATCCGCCACTCTTCGGCAAAGCGCATCCGGTCGTTTTGTGTTCGGGGGCTCCACATGGCAGGCCCCTTTGAGCGGTTCAACATCCGAAACTGAATCATCGACCGGTCGCTTACAATTCCGGAGTACCCGCCCAGAGCATCTATTTCCCTCACTATCTGGCCTTTGGCAATACCTCCCATGGCCGGATTACACGACATTTGAGCAATGGTTTGCATGTTCATGGTAACTAAAAGTACCATGGAGCCCATATTGGCTGCCGCCGCCGCTGCTTCACATCCGGCGTGACCGGCACCTACTACTATAATATCGTACTCAGGGTAATTCATTCAGATTATTTGTTTCACGTGAAAATAAAACACAATAAGCTGGCTGTCAGTATATTGCGTATAACCTTGAAAATAAACAGGATATCCTGCAAATTTAGTGAAAAGACAGGCACGATGAATTCTATCAACTTTAAAGCAGTGCTCTCACCCGTATACCAGACGGGATAATGTTAAATGGGATATCTTCAAAGCCATATCCGATGGCACATGGCATAACAGTATCGGATAAATCTTTTCAGGGTATTGTGATATAAGAAATGTTTATGCCATACAACTAAATTAAAACGGAAAGTTGTAACAACAAAAAGCATAAATATTTCGGCAAGATTTGAGTCATTTATAATCAAACAGATTGAAGTTAGCTCACCATCATATCTTCCCCACGAAAATCATCAGCTAAAAAATCAGCAGGCATTCTCTTATTTGTAGTAGGTAGTATTTAGTCTGACAGATAGGATTAAATTTGAAGTGTCAAATCA
>CAZPKJ010000201.1:0-5124 GCA_964587075.1 uncultured Flavobacteriaceae bacterium
CGCATGGCAGCCCCGACACAACAAGCGCGGGAACAAAAGCTGTTGGCCCGGGTAAGCAGGTTACTTCAATGTTGTTTTTTACAGCTTCGCGAACCAACAAGAATCCCGGATCAGAAATTCCAGGTGTTCCTGCGTCGCTGATTAGCGCAACGTGCATTCCTGATTTTAACATTTTAATGATTTCGGGAGTCGACTGATGTTCATTGTGCTGATGATGCGACCATATCTTTTTTTCAATGCCCAGATGATTCAGCAGCACTCTTGAGTTACGGGTATCCTCAGCGAGAAGTACATCCGCTTCCCTGAGCATACGTATCGCCCGCAGTGTAATGTCTTCGAGGTTGCCGACAGGCGTTGGAATTAAGGATAATTTCGACATACAATTTCAAAAATCAATCCCGAAAGGTATTAAAAAGCGGTCATGAAAAGGGATATGATGCCCTGCAATTATTCTTTTACAAAACGGATAACATGGTTGCGGCCGCCGAATGTGAGTTCCAGGAAATAGACCCCGGGCTTTAAAAATCCGGTTGGTATTTTCTGTTTATCCGGTTGTTTTTGTTCATAAACCAAACTCCCCGTTACCGTCCTGATTCTTACGCACTCAGGCTTTCCGTTATCACCGGTTAAATACCCCAATTCATCCTTTACCGGATTAGGCAGAACCATAATACCACTTTCGTGGCCGGTATCATCGGCCATCCCGCTAAGCGGAACGAAGTGTACATCGGTATAAAACGAATCTACCAGTAAGGCAGGCGCACCAGTGACCCGGGGCCAAACTACAACAATATTATTTCCGATTTTATATTGCGGCTGAGTGAACCCATACCCCGTTACCGTTATTGTTAATGTATCGCCGGGAGGAAGTACAGGCTGTGGGTTGGTATTGATAACCGTTTCGATAGAATCTACTTTCAATAGAATTTCAAGCGTAGTGTTTACCGTCGCGTTGGTTCCGTTATAAACCAGTAAATTGAATGTATAAACCTGGCCCTCATATGCCGTATCCTGTGGAAGAGCCGGATAGCCGGGCATACCTAATATCTGCAAAGCAGTTGTTCCCTGAGCTTTTACCTGAAAAGGGGTTGCCAGGGCTGCTGTTACCAGAAGCGTGAATAGGACGAAAGACTTTTTCATGGAATTAAAATAATCTGATATCAAAGGTAATAAGATGACCCGGAAATTCATATGCATTTTTTTTGATATCTTACGTGCTCAAATTCAAAAATTATGGACACGGTTGGAGCAATAATTCATGGCTTAAACAAAGAAGAAGTAAGGTTTTTCAAACTTTACCACTCCAGGATGCAAAGCCGCGACAGGAAAGATATCTTACTCTTTAATTATATAAGGAAAAATGGTCCTGACTATGATGAGCCGGCTATCTTTGAAAAAATGTATGGCACGGGCGACAAAAACGCCTTTTACCGGTTGCGTAACCGGCTGATGACCGACATCAATAAATGTTTGCTGTTACAGCACTTTGACGAGGAGGAAACACTGGTAGCCATAAATCTACTTGCACTTTCACGATTGTATACCTCCAAAAGCCAATACACACTTGCTGCATATTTCTTAAAAAAGGCCGAAACAAAAGTTCAGGTTATCGAAAATTTTGAATTGCTCGATCTTATTTATGGTGAATTTATTAAGCTGTCGCATGAGCTTTTAGACATCAATCCAGAAAATTACATCCGGAAACGGCAGGAGAACCAGGAGAAAATAAAACAACTCAGGTCCATCGAAGATGTTGTTGCCGTTCTCTCATACCGACTCAAAGTGAGCCAGAACTTTTCACGCGGCGATCAATCGGTCCTTGATCTGCTGCAAAAAACCGTTGAGGATTTTCTTCATGATCCCGAATTGCGCAAGAGTCCGAAGTTCCGGTTCAGAATATATACTGCGGTAAGTCAGATCCTGCTTCAGAACCGCGATTATCCGGCACTCGAAGAATACCTGATTAAAACCTATCGCGAATTTACCCGGCTAGGATTATTCAATAAAAGTAACCACGACATCAAGCTGCAAATGCTTACTTACCTGGTTAACTCGCTCTTTAAAAACGATAAACTCAAACAATCTCTTCAGTTCACCAACCAGTTAAAAGACGCCATGGATGAATATGGGAAAATGCTGTATGATAAATATCTGTTCTTTTACTATAATTCGCTGGTGATAAATTATTCGCGCCTCGATAAAGAAAAAGGTATTGAAGTATTGGAAAATATCCGTGAAAACAAAAAAATAATAGCAACACCCTTTTACGAGATTTTTATTTACCTCAACCTTTCGGTACTTCATTTCGATTTGGGAAGGTACCGCGAATCGATCCGGTTTATCTCCAAACTTTATCAGCTCAACAGTTTTCACAATGCCGACCAATCATTACAGCTGAAAATAGCCATCGTAGAACTTATGGTCCGCTATGAATTAAAGGATTTTGAATACCTGGATTACCGCATTATAAAAATCCGGAAAGACTTTAAAAGCCTGCTTAAAAAACCTGAATTCCTGAAGGAGAAAGAATTTTTGTCAATTGTAGGCAAACTGGACCTTGGAAGAAATGAGCCGGCAGGTATTAAAAAAATATCACAATTTATTGATAATTATAAGTATGCATCTGATATGGATGACGAAATCATTAATTATGGGACCTGGCTGAAGGAAAAAATGAAGAAAAAAAGAAGTATTTGAATAAGTAAGAAATACAAAAAAACATACTATAGCGTGGGCTGTGGTTAGCTTAATTTTGGACTCATAATCTATAAAAAACTTAAAAAAACATACCCCAATGAAAAAACTATTTACCCTTCTGTTCTTATTTACCGGTCTGAGTACCGGAACTTTCCTCACACCGGGCGCATCCGCACAACCGTTGTGCCAGGCAGGCTTTCAATATTCCATAGGAAATTCCAATCCAAACGGAACAATGGTATCGTTCTATGATTCATCCTTTGCGGCCGGCAATATTGTAGGATGGAGCTGGTCGTTTGGTAACGGATTGGGCTCCAGCCTGCAAAATCCTGTCACACAATTGATGACCGGATCCTATTATGTTTGTTTAACTATTACTGCCGTTTTCCAGAATCAAACCTGTACTTCTACTTATTTAGATTAACTATTTATTCCCGGCAATGTATAGTGTAATCCATCCTTTACATTTTCTGTTAATCAGCAAACTGTTCAGTTCAATTCCGCATCCGGAGCAGGTAACACCAGTTGGTACTGGGATTTTGGCGACGGAAGCAATTCGAATCTGGCCAACCCTTCACACACGTATTCAGCCCCTGGAACCTATTCGGTAATACTGGTGGTTACAAATTCCAATGGCATCACCTGCACCGGGGTGCAAAATGTTGTGATACAAGGGTCATCAAGCTGTAACGCATCGTTTACATGGGCTCCTGATTCAAGCGGTGCCATCCATTTCACCAATACTTCTACCGGAAACTTCAGTTCATATTCATGGAACTTCGGCAATGGGCAAACTTCAACCCAGCAGAATCCGGTTTACACCTACAATAGTCCCGGAACGTATGTGGTTTGTTTGAGTATTTATAACAACTCACAAACCTGTTTCAGCACCTATTGCGATACCATTGTGGTGCAAGGAGGTTCGGGTTGTTCGGCGAATTTCGGGTACCAGGTTGCCCCGGCAG
Source organism: uncultured Flavobacteriaceae bacterium (assembly GCA_964587075.1). Classification (GTDB taxonomy): domain Bacteria; phylum Bacteroidota; class Bacteroidia; order AKYH767-A; family OLB10; genus CAZPKJ01. The sequence continues at coordinate 3,663 of CAZPKJ010000201.1, forward strand.
GAGTTTTCTTCAACGCGGTAATGCAGAATAACGTATCGTGGCTATGGGATTTCGGTGATGGAACTACGGGAACCGGAGCTAATATTACCCATGTTTTTGCTCCGGGAACTTACACGGTTTGTTTAACTGTTGCCACTTCCAATGGTATTACTTGCAACAGCTGCCAGGTGGTTACCATTCAAAACAACGCAGGATGTTCATCGAACTTTGCCCTCTACCCCGATACAATAATTGCACACAATTATTTTCTGGTGAACCTGGCAACCGGCGCGCCACCCATCAGTTTTGTTTGGAGCTGGGGCGACGGTACCAGCAGCACCGGGCCCTATCCCAGTCACACTTATGCATCAGGTGGATTGTACACCATTTGTTGCACCATAACCGATGGTAATGGTTGTACCAGCAATACTTGCTATCCCTTTCAACTGTTACGTTTGGCGGGAGGTAACCCTGTAACCGTCAATGTTATTGCAGGCTCAACCGGCATCGAAAATCCCGGTGCACTGGCTGGAAGTTCATTGTATCCTAATCCGGCATCGGGAAATTTCATTGCAGGATTCAGTCTTAATGAGTCGGCGGATGTTGCCTTTTCACTGATTAACGTGACCGGACAATCCGTTAAGAATTTTGCAAAACAGAACTATGCTCCCGGCAACCACACCGTGACCCTGGATGTATCGGAGCTTGCATCCGGCTTCTATATCCTTCAAATTGAGGCTAATAATCAAAAAATATATAACCGGATAATCCTCGAATAAAGAACAACCCAACCTGATGAGAAAAGCCTTTCCTTTTGGAGAGGCTTTTTTTATGGATTCTTTTTCAGGAGATACCTCCAAAAAGCAAACAATAGTTAGGGCAGGCCTGTTTTAAAACCGGAGAAAAATCCGTACCTTTGCGGTATCGTAAAATATTAAAAATCACTTAAGTTAAAATGATTACAATCACTGAATCGGCAAGGCAAAAACTTGAGATTTTAAGAAAAGAGGGACATCATTCACAGGAATCATTTCTGCGTGTTGGAGTAGCCGGTGGCGGATGCTCGGGATTAACCTATGTGCTTGACTTTGACAAGGAGCGTAAACCTGACGACAAAATGTTTGAGGACAAGGGTATTAAAATTGTATGTGACAAAAAGAGTTTCCTCTACCTCGTTGGAACTCAGTTGGAGTTTACCGACGGACTAAACGGCAAGGGGTTTGTTTTTAATAACCCGAATGCATCCCGCACATGCGGCTGTGGCGAAAGTTTCGCTGTTTAAAAAAATTTGATTTCAAGTTTTGAATAAGTCTAAATAAAAATAGATGTCAGAAGATCAGAAGATATTGGATGAGGTAACCTCAAAGGAGTATAAATGGGGGTTTGTATCGGATATTGAGTCGGATAATGCTCCGAAAGGCCTTAATGAGGATATTGTCAGGTTTATTTCACTAAAAAAAGGTGAACCCGAATGGATGCTTGA
>CAZPKJ010000202.1:0-5111 GCA_964587075.1 uncultured Flavobacteriaceae bacterium
TACTCATGGTTTACCACCCATTAATATTATCTGAAATATTTTATATTGGGATCCGGTGAAAGACGATCAAGTTTTTAAACACTTATAATTACATACGCTTAGTTAATTCTTAAAGGAGTCCTATTTTCGTGTTCCGGGAGATTTTCTCAGAATTATTTAATTAATGCGTTTTTCATGAATGAACAATTTCTCTCTTTTGTTTGGAAATACCGGTTATACAATAAAAATTTAGTAACCACTACAGGAGTGCCGGTAACAGTTATCAGGCCCGGTGAACAGCATTCGAATGCCGGGCCTGATTTCTTCAATGCACGGGTTCGTATTGGTGAAACGCTGTGGGCCGGGAATATTGAAATACATGTGTCGGCATCCGACTGGTATCGCCACGGACATCAGCACGACAAAGCATACAGAAACGTTATTCTTCATGTGGTTTACGAAGCCGACAGCGATATTATAATCAGCGACCTTACTACAGTCCCGACGGTTTCATTATATGACCAAACAAATCCCGAAATATTAAAAAAGTACGCAGGGCTCAGGGCTTCTCAACATTATATTCCTTGCGGAAACAACCTGCGGGTGCCGGATAAATTGGTCCTGAATAACTGGCTTGACCGGATGTTGGTGGAAAGGCTTGAACACAAGTCATTGCTCATTGAACAAACACTCATAGCCACCGCACAAAACTGGGAAGAAACATTTTATCAATTGCTTGCCCGCAATTTCGGTTTTCATGTAAATGCGGGCCCCTTTGAAATGCTTGCTCGCTCTCTTCCACGGCGCATATTGATGAAGCATTCCGATAATCCGTTGCAATACGAGGCGCTGGTTTTTGGCCAGGCAGGATTCCTGCAAGAATCTTTTACCGATGAATATCCTTCGTCACTGGCAAAAGAGTTCCGGTTTCTGGCACAGAAGTACAAACTTACCGCACTTGATAAACATATATGGAAACTTTTAAGAATGCGCCCGGCCAATTTCCCCTCCATCCGGTTGTCGCAGTGGGCCAATCTGATTGCAGGAAGCAGGTTGTCGTTTTCCTGTTTTCTCGGGAAGGATGCGGTATCCGTTATGGTGCAGAAGTTACAAATACAGGCCTCTCACTACTGGTGTAATCACTTTCTGTTTGATATGCCTACCGCTTTCAACAGCCGGTTTTTGGGTGAAGGCTCAGCATGGAACCTGGTTACGAATACCATTGCGCCAATGCTTTTTTATTATGGGAAAAGCCGCCATGAGCAACAATTTTGTGAATCGGCTTTCAATATGTTACGCGAAGCACCTCCAGATATAAACCGGATAACAGCTGAATGGAAAAAGTATGGCGTCCAAGCTGATAATGCCTATATTTCACAGGCATTGCTGAACCTGTACAATCAGTATTGCGATTATAAAAAATGCTTAAATTGCAGCCTCGGAACTTCAATACTTCGTGATCATGTATAAAATAGTCGATTCAATAAAAACCTGGTTCGAACGTCAGGCGTTTGGAGTGTGCGATTGGTGGGGAGAAAAACTTCGTATTAAATCTTCGAACATCCGGATTTTCTTTATATACACATCATTCTTAACCATCGGTTCGCCATTAATCATTTACCTAATCATGGCTTTTGTATTGAATTTAAGAAATATGGTACGACGAAAAAGAGGCTCCGTTTGGGACCTTTAAACCTCCTGTAGTCGTTTTGAACTCAAAACTTTCAATGAACAGATGAAGATCTTAATTACCGGTTCGAATGGTTTGCTCGGGCAAAAGCTGGTTTATGGATTACTTAACCACGCGGATATAGAAATTATCGCGACCTCCAAAGGTGAAAACCGGATTGCTGAAAAAAAAGGATATACTTATTTTTCATTGGATATAACTGTTCATGATAAGGTCCATAAGCTGGTGACATCCCTCAAACCCGATTGTATTATCAACACCGCGGCCATGACCAATGTGGATGCATGCGAATCGGATAAAGAGGGCTGCAAGGCATTAAATGTTGACGCCGTTCAGTTTCTCATTGAAGCATGCCGGCCGTTTAATTCACACTTCATTCATGTTTCAACGGATTTTGTTTTCGACGGGTTGCACGGCCCTTACCGCGAAAGTGATGCACCAAACCCGCAGAGTTATTATGCACAATCAAAACTGGATAGCGAAAAATTGGTACAGGAGTCTGGGCTTCGTTGGGCCATTTTACGCACCATTATTATTTATGGTGTGGTTGACGATGTTCAGCGTTCGAACCTGGTGTTATGGACCAAAACTTCACTTGAGCAGGGAAAACCGATTCAAGTCATTACGGATCAGTACCGCAGCCCTACCCTGGCCGAAGATCTTGCGGATGCCTGTATACAAACCGCACTGAGACGGGCTGAGGGAATCTATCATATTTGCGGTCCCGAAGAAGACCTGGATAGTATTATAAATATTGTGCGAAAAGTAGCATCTTACTATAAACTCGATCAGTCATTGATTCAGCCAGTTTCTTCCGCAGAACTAAATCAGGCCGCAAAACGACCTGCACGAACCGGGTTTATCCTTGATAAAGCACGTCGTGATTTAAATTATAATCCGCGAAACTTGCAGGAAGGGCTCAAAGTGGTTACAGAACAACTGGGAAATAAAAACAGCTGACCGGCTGAAAATTAAGTCTTTGCACCGTTGTTATTAAAATTATTAATTGTACACTGGAACTTTTGCCGATGCCGGCAACATAGCGCGAAAAGAAAATATTAAGCAGAAATTACCTTGGCAGCCGGATACCGCTCTTTCCAGAACTTCAGCAGTTCCATTTTTCGGATAGTTATGGTAGTTCTTTCATCGAGTTGAACTTTTATAACCGGATGTTCGGATGGTACTTTGGTTTTCTTTCTGCTTCTTGAAGATTTCATAATATTTTGAATAATTGTATAATATTAAACAAATTCGGTTACCCTTTAGTGCTTTTCTACAAAAAAATAGATAAATCGGTGTTAAGCAGTTAAATACGTTTTAAAATTAGACCTTTTCGGTTAAACCTGGTGGCGCGGTGTGAAATAAACAACCTGGAATGAGTATTGGATGAATTCCTTATCCAAATAACATTCTGAAAGCGGGATTTGCTGTAAAAAGATGGTGAACCGGTCGATTTACTTGGGAAATAGCATGAATTGGATACCCTAAATACGATCTGAGCAGGAATTCATGAGATTGTTCTGAAAATGCAGCGCTTTATGTAAATGTCTTTAAAACAGGAGTTTACAAATTAATTTCTAAAATTTTCGAATTGCATTGGCTGTTCAAAACCCTCGTTTCGTACGATTGCCATAACATTTTGCAGGTCGTCGATCTTTTTGCCGGTTACCCTTACCTGGTCCTCCATGATGGAAGCCTGGACCTTTAATCCGCTGTCTTTAATAGCTTTAACAACCTTCTTGGCCGTTTCCTTATCTATCCCGTTTACAATTTTAACCTCTTTCCTGATCATGGAACCAGCCGCTGAATGTTCCTTGCCGAAATCCAGACAGGCAGCCTCCAAACCTTGCTTGATAACCCGTGAAATTAATATACCCTGAATTGCATCCATTCGCATGGCATCTTCCGTCAGTACCTTAATAACCAGAAGCTTCTTATCCAGTTCAACCTCCGATTTGGAGCCATGAAAATCGTAGCGGTTTACTATTTCCTTGATGGCTGTATTAATGGCATTATCCAGTTTTTGAATATCAACCTTACTTACAATGTCAAATGATGGCATAATTTAGAGTTAATGGTTTATATCCCGGTTAATAACAGGCTAATGGTTGTAACCTGTTTCCGGTAAAACTGTTAAAATTAGTATAATTTTACATAGATGAAAATACTCCATGTTTACTGTGCGGTTTTATTACTCTTGTTTAGCACCGCCCGGGCCTGGTCACAGGGTTCGTATATTCCCGCCACCGATGTTTCGGTATCGGTTAATGGCAATACAATAAAAAACCCATGGGTTGGCGGATTTAATGCTCCCATATTTTCGGAAATTGATATGAACGGCGACGGCATATTGGATCTGTTCGTTTTCGACAGGGAAGGTTTCAGAGTGTCGACGTATATCAACAATGGAACTCCAAATACCGTTGATTATGTATATGCCCCGCAGTTCAGGAAAAAGTTTCCGAGAGATTTGCACGATTGGGTTATCCTGAAAGATTTTAACTGTGATGGCAAGCCCGATTTGTTTACCTATTCTTATCTGGGTGGCATGGCCGTATACCTGAATGATTATACTACACAGGGCGGATTAAAATTTAATCTCGCGTATTCTTTAGTCAATTCAAAGTATGGAACCATTACTGCCAATTTGTATGTAGCATCTGTAAATCTTCCAGCCCTTGCAGATGTCGACTTCGATGGCGACCTGGATGTTTTAACATTTCCGGTAAGTGGAAATTTTGTTGAGTACCATCAAAATCAGGCCAAGGAACTGCACAACCGTTGTGATACTCTTGTTTTTCATCTTCAACCTAACTGCTTCGGCAATTTCGGCTTGAGTGGTGCATGCAATTGCGCCGTTTTAAATGTGGGCTGCCGTATTGGTGAATACCATGAAGTGCCTCCCGCACTGGCAGCAGCACAGCATAGCTTGCATTCAGGTTCATGTATGATTGCGGTGGATATTGACGGCGATATTGATTACGATCTGCTGAACGGTGATATCCTTGGAGATAATATTCTTCTTGTAGTCAACGGAGGAAATTCCACCACGGCTAACATGACCTCACAGGACTCTACATTTCCATCTTACAATGTGCCGGTTGACCTGTTTACATTTCCTGCACCCTATTATTTCGATGCCGATAACGACGGGAACAAAGATTTTATTTCGGCCCCATGTATAAGTGGCCCGGCCGAAAATTATAATAATGTTTTGTTCTATAAAAACATGACAAATAATACTTCCAATGTTTTCAACTACCAGTACAACCGGTTCCTGGTTGATGAAATGATTGAAGTAGGTTCAGGCGCTAATGTTGTTTTCCATGATGTCTATACAGATATGTCAATAACACACGGTAAATAAGGATTCTTTGACACGCGTCAAATGACCTTCAGTCAACAGGACATGATGCTCGTCATTTTTCGTCCGTTCGCTCGT
>CAZPKJ010000203.1:0-5068 GCA_964587075.1 uncultured Flavobacteriaceae bacterium
AGATGATTACGGCCATATCCCGGGTTTGAAGAATAAAATATTTGTTATGGAGTCTGGATATCCCGAAGGAATGGATCCTCATTCAAAAATGGGGGCCTACGCCGATTTTCGGACCCGTATCGACAGTGCTGTCGCGAGAGGCGCCCAGGCGGTTATATTTATAAACACCGATAAAAATTCGGAGAATCCCCCCGCTTCTTTTTCGAACCGCATATCACCATCATCCATTCCTGTGCTGTTTGTAAAAGGTGAGATTGCCGCAATACTCATTGAAAAAAAATCAGCGGCCGTATCCGGCGAAACCGAAATCCTTAAAAAGGAAAAAACCGGGCACAACGTTATCGGCTATATGAATAATAATGCCGAAAATACCGTTGTAATCGGAGCTCATTACGACCATTTGGGTTACGGAACCGAAGGGTCGTTATTTCGCGGCGACACCAAAGAAATACATAACGGAGCCGACGACAATGCCAGTGGCACCGCTGCGTTAATTGAGCTTGCGCGGATGTTGCAGCAATCACCGCATAAAAATTATAATTATATGTTTATCGCTTTTTCGGGTGAAGAAATGGGCTTGTTAGGATCGAGTCATTTGATTAAACACTTTCCCATACCGGCCGAAAAGATAAACTATATGTTAAATATGGATATGATTGGCCGCCTGAAACCCGAAGATCCTGTACTAATCATTAATGGCGCGGGAACTTCGCCTCAGTGGAAAGAAGTAATGGCGAAAATTAACGTTGACGGATTAAAAACAAAAACCACCGAATCGGGTATGGGTCCCAGTGATCATGCATCTTTTTATTTAAAAGACATTCCGGTATTGCATTTCTTTTCGGGAACACATGAAGATTATCACAAACCATCCGACGATGAAGAAAAAATCAATTACGCCGGGCAACAAAAAATCATGGAATATATGTTTCAGTTAATAAGTTTGCTGAACAAGGAACCCAAAATAGCATTTACCAAAACGCAGGATTCGAACAACGACGACACCCCCCGTTTCAAGGTGACCCTTGGTGTGGTTCCCGATTATGGATTCGATGGCCAGGGTATGCGCATTGACGGCGTAAGTGAAGGTAAACCGGCTAAAAAAGCCGGACTCGAAGCCGGAGACGTGGTTATAAAAATCGGCGACCATACAGTGGTTGATATGATGAGCTATATGAAAGCTCTCGGCAAATTCAGCAAAGGAGACAAAACCACGGTAACCGTTAAACGTGGCGATACAACGGTTACCCGCGATATTGAATTTTAATTTAGGTCCTTTATGACAACTGGCAACAAAATCGCAGTTATTGGCGGAGGGAGTTGGGCCACGGCACTTGTTAAAATTTTATCCAACAATTGCGATCATATAAGCTGGTGGTTACGTAATGATGATTCGGTTCAATTTATAAAAACTCATGGCCACAATCCCGTTTACCTGAGTGATGTGCAAATTGACAACAAAAAAGTTTCTGCCAGCTCTTCACTTTCGGAATGTATTACCGGATCCGATATTGTTATTCTGGCAGTTCCTTCAGCATTTTTAAAAGCAGTACTTCATAAAGACAACCAGTCACTGCTTCAAGGCAAACTGGTTTTTTCGGCAATTAAAGGTATTGTTCCTGATGATTTACTTATTGTTGGCGATTACCTCAGCCGGCGGCTGGATATTCCGCTCGATAAAATTGGTGTTATAACAGGACCCTGCCATGCCGAAGAAGTTGCTCTTGAAAAACTGTCGTACCTGACTCTTGCCTGCAGTCACTTGCCCAATGCCGCTTTACTGGCCGCTTTGATGAACTGCCGCTACATAAAAACCACTGTATCTGATGATATTTATGGAACCGAATATGCTGCGGTAATAAAAAATATTGTAGCCATTGCCAGTGGAATATGCCACGGGCTTGCCTATGGCGATAACTTCCAGGCTGTACTCATCAGCAATGCCATACAGGAAATTAAACGCTTCATCGATGCAGTTTCACCTATCACCCGCGACATAAACGACTCGGCTTATTTGGGCGATCTGCTTGTTACAGCATACTCTCAGTTTAGCCGGAACCGGACATTTGGCAGCATGATTGGCAAAGGGTATTCGGTAAAGTCGGCGCAACTGGAAATGAATATGATTGCCGAAGGTTATTATGCCGTAAAGTGCATTATGGAAATAAATAATACCTGCCAGGTTTCGTTACCTGTTTGTTCAGCGGTATATAATGTATTGTATAATCATCATCCGGCACGCAAAGAAATGCAACTTTTGAGTGATAAGCTGAAATAAAAATTACAGTATGTAATTCCAATAAAAATAAATCCGATGAAAATTCTTGTTCCCATCGATTTTACCACTGTTACCGAAAATGCCCTCCGGTACGCTATCAGCCTTCCTCCCTGCAGGGTAATTAATTTGTTTCATGTGGCAGGCAATGAAAAAGAAATTGTTCCTGCTACCGGACAACTCCAAATTCTAAAAAATAAATATTCTTCCGGTTTCAGCGGCGCCATAAACATATCTGTTCAAGTTGGAAATATCTTTGATCAAATTGGTGGTGAAGCCTTAAAGCTTCAATGCGATTTGATTGTAATGGGAACCCATGGCGTGAAAGGTATGCAGCACTTTCTGGGCAGCCGTGCCATGAAAGTAATTACCAACAGCAAAACACCATATATAGTTGTACAGCATAAGTCTTATGAACCAGTTAAAAACATATTGGTTCCGGTCGATTTTACCCGGGAAAGCAAGCAGGTATTACCTGTTTTGGTTTCGCTTGCGCGGATGTTTGGAGCGGTTCTTCATTTGATGCCTCAGAAAACGGGAAAGGATGAGTTCGTGAAAAATAAGATCATGAATAACCTGGCTTATTATAAAAATGTTCTGGATGAAAACCAATGCGCCTACACCGTATTGAACCACGAATTCAGTTTTGAGAAACGGTACCGCGATATCATGAAGGAAGTTTCAACACTTAACCCCCAGCTGATAGTAGCCGCCATAGATCCTAAAGTGGATGTGGCCGATTACATGATGGGCATAGAGGAACAGAAAATTGTTGCAAACGACGCCGGTATCCCGGTTTTATGCATTAACATTAAGCACTTCACCCGCTTTACAGGAAGTATTTTCGAGGGAAGTGCCTGATGCATCAAATGCATCTTATTCCAATATCCCGAACTTGCCCTCCTGAAATTCTTTGAAGGCTTCCTGTAATTCGGCTTGTGTGTTCATAACAAACGGGCCATATTGCGCAACCGGCTCCTTTATTGGCTCACCACTCATCAGCAGGATAGTGGTTTTTTCATTGGCTTTAACCTCAATAATCTCTCCTGAATTTTCGAACAATACAAATTCATGACGCTTCACTTCGTTTCCGTTAACTAAAGCTTGTCCATTAATCACCAACAACGAAGTATTGTGCGATGCAGGAATTCCGGCTGAAAATTTTCCGCCTTTATTCAGTTGAATGTCCCATAAATTAATTTCCGTAAAAGTCGATGCCGACCCTTTGGTTCCGTTAAAATTGCCCGCAATAACTTTTATTATACCTCCATTATTTTCAAGGGAGACCTTATTCATTTCATCCGATGTTAATGCCTGATATTTTGGAGGAGTGAGTTTATGCCTGGCGGGGAGATTAACCCACAACTGTACCATTTCAAAAGGTCCGCCCGAGGCAGCAAATGACTCTTCATGAAACTCCTTATGAAGTATTCCTGATCCGGCTGTCATCCATTGAACATCGCCCGGGTAAATAACACCGCTGTTACCGCTGCTGTCGTGATGTGCAACGCTGCCCTGATAGGCAATAGTGACCGTTTCAAATCCCTTGTGGGGATGAACATCAACTCCCTTAGGTTGTAGCGATGGACCAAAGTCATATGCAGGATTAAAGTCAAGCATAATGAAGGGATCGGTTTTGTCGCGTATTGGTAGTCCTGACGGGAAATAATTATATACCCTGAAACCATCGCCAACCATGTTATAGTTAGCGGGCCGTACGAAAATTTTTAAGATTTTTTTATTCATGGTGATTGAATTTGAAGCTGAAGAACAATTACATTGAAAATAAGTTTTATGTATTAATTTATCAGGTTATTTTCTTTGCGGTTAATTCAATCCCTGAAATTAAAAAGTCATCAAAAACCGTGCTTTTGCTTTTGAAGCATGAGGGGTAATTTTCAATGAGTTCCAGTCCGTAATAATCCGGTATCTCATGATATGATATAAATTCCATCTTATTTTCGAGTTTATGCCAAAGCTGACGGAAATGGCTGACACACCATTTGTTCAGAGCAGTATAACTGAATTCCACATCGGGCAAGTTATGTTCACCGACCAGTTTTCGGATATCTTTTTCGGTGAACAGCACCTGCAGGAAAGGGACCTGGGTTGACTTATATGCATGAAATCCCATAGCTGAATAAAACATTGGATTGAAGGCGACATACAAATATCCCCCCGGACGTAAAACCCTTAAGCACTCGTTAAATGCCTTTTCGGGATTCATGATATGTTCAAATGAATTAAAAGAAAAAACCAGGTCAACGGAATTGTCGGCTACAGGTAACACTTCGGCATCGCCGGTGATAAATTTAACACCTGCTTTTCCGGCTCTCGGATCAAACATATCGCTACTAAAATCCAGTGCCATTACCTGCTTTCCTTTGTCAGCCAGTGCTGCGCTAACCATACCATCACCACATCCGACTTCGAGACAGGTTTTGATGTCGTTCAGTCGGATACCAGGCTTATTCATAAGCATGTTCGCACGTTCCAAACCCCTTTCCAATAAAGCATCCGGATCATAACTTACGTGTGTATTTGACTGGTACTTCGCGTGAAGGTTCACCAACATGCTGTAATCAAGAAATGATGGCTCCGTTTGCGAGTTGTTGAATGCCTTTTTTGCAGCATTTCGTTTTTGATTGTAATGCCAGCTCCTGATTTGATTGAAAATTGGTTTGGGTATTAAATTTTTTATCAGTGACTTCATTTCTTAAAAAATGCTTTTTACATAGATTCCTATCAATATTCTAACGCAAATTATTTATATTTGATGTGATGTTGAAATGT
>CAZPKJ010000204.1:0-5066 GCA_964587075.1 uncultured Flavobacteriaceae bacterium
TGCGACAAAAAATTAATTTTAGCATAAAAATTACCAGCCCATTAAGCAGATCATGGCCATCAGTAACAGCAAAGCTCCCAGTATGGTAGTGCTGTACATAACGATATCAAATGAAATGCCTGTATGGTAAAAACAAACAGTCAGTAAGAATCCCAAAACCAGCAAAACACCACCAGCTATACCCAGCGTGATTCCTCTTTTTCGTTGCCTGGCAATCATTTCGGCTTTTATCCGGTCAATCACCGTATCCACATCTGCTGATGAATAACCAGCAGCCATCAAACTTTCCTTAATCCCGGCCCAGTTTTGTCCCGTTACCAGTAAATCGCGAATCCTGTCTTGTATATCCAAATCTCCGGACATGGCAGATATTAATTTGTTTCTTAAATTTATAACGATACCAGGTTATATAATTAATTTGTGAAAATAATGAATTCCTGCATGTATCAGATCCGATAAAATTTATTTTACCAGAAAAAAATAAAGCACCTGCGTTTTATAAATATTTTTACAGGCAACTTCAATCATGGGAAAGTTAACGGAAGCACAGAAGCAGTACATTCAAAAACTGAATCCCGGTCAAAGGGCAACCGGTGTGGTAAAATCATTTCAGGACTTTGGTGCATTTGTTTCTATCGGTTTGGTGAGCGGATTGTTGCACAATAAAAATATCCGGTGGGGCAGGGTAGAGCACCCCGGTCATCACCTGCGTGAGGGACAAAAAATAGAAGTAATAATTCTTGAGGTCGATAAAGTAAAATACCGTGTTTCCTTTGGATTAAAGCAACTTCAGCCCGACCCCTGGGAGAGGTTCGTTCAGAAATTTAAAGCAGGGGACACCATTGCTGCTACTATTTTAATGAAAAAACCATTCGGGCTGGTCATGGAAGTAGTATCAGGTATCGAAGCCCTCCTCCACGTAAGTGAAATTCCTCAGGGGGATGAAACCGGCAATATACTCGACAGCTACCACACCGATGAAACCTATGAGGTAACCATAACCGAAATAGACCCGGATAGCCGTAAGCTTAAGCTGTCGCTTAAATAGATTTACTCTGTGAACTTCAGTACTATATGCATCCTTCAGGGGGATTCGAACGTCACCCGTTTACACCATAAACCAATTTATTACATTTACCATAAATCTAAACACCATGAAAAACTCTTTACTGCTCATCGTTTTCTTATTCTGGTCGGCCGGTTCGGTAAGTGCCCAGGGAACCTGCTTCGCCAATGGTACACCCAGCAATGCATCGTGTCAGGGAGCCTGCACCGGCGCCATGTTCATAGTTTTCAGCGGTGGGCAGTTACCCATCAATTTATACATCAATGGGGGGCCTCCTATCATGGTTACTTCTGTTTTTCAACAAGGCGGGTTGTGTCCGGGTGTGTATGACTTTATTGCTGTGGATGCCAATGGCGATACCTGTACAGGAACCCAAAGTATAGTTGTCACACAGCTGCCTGCACCCACAATTTCGGTGAATGTAGTAAACGCCACATGTCAGACCTGTAACGATGGTTCGGCCATGGTAAATGTTACGGGTGGCACGCCACCTTATACCTACTTGTGGAGCAATGGAGCTACAACACAATCGATGGCAGGATTAACGGTGGGTAACTATACCGTTACCGTTACCGATGCCAACGGATGCATCGACCAGGTAAGCTTTCCGGTCGGAGTAGGCAGTACCGGATTTTATAGTTTAACCGGAGAGGTGTATCTCGATCTCAACCAGAATGGAACCAAGGATGCCGGTGAATCTGGAGTATCCAATCAGGTAGTGCAGGTTCAGCCGCTGGGCATGAATGCCTATACCGGTTCGAGCGGATTTTATCATGCCATAGTACCTGCAGGAACTTATGATATGAATTACCAGGTTCAATCGGGATGGAACCTGACCTCACTCCCGGCTTCATATAATGTTACCGTTAGTACTTCATCGCTCTCAGGATTCGATTTTGGCGTGTATCCCGATTCCACTTCCGGGTCGGCGGCAGTGAACATAGCTAGCAACGTTCCGCGCTGCAACTGGGATGTACCCTATTACCTGAACCTGTACAATAACGGTTATACTACACTCGATGGCTCTCTGGAATTTACCTACGATGCGTCACAGGTATTTGTATCCTCTTCCATTGTTCCCACATCGGTATCGGGCACTACGCTCACCTATGATTTTACCGGCCTCATACCCGGTGGTGTTTTCTCTCCGGTGGTTACCCTCACCGAGCCCGCTGCCGGAACACCGCTTACCACATCCCTGGTTGTTACTGCTACCGATATTTTTGCCAATTCGGTTTCCGATACATCGGTATTGAACCAGGTAGTTACCTGCTCATTCGACCCTAACGATAAAGCGGTAAATCCCCCTGGCGCAGGCCAGTTGAATTATGTAGCCATGGATACGTGGCTTAATTATCTGATCCGGTTTCAAAATACCGGTAACGATACAGCATTCAAAGTGGTAATTCTTGATACGCTCGACTTAAATCTTGATATAAACACATTCACCGTTCTGGGTTCTTCACATCCGGTATCAACCAACATATCCGGTTCCAGGCAGGTGAGTTTTACTTTCGATAATATTTTATTACCCGATAGTATTGTTGACGAGCCGGGAAGTCATGGTTATGTACTTTACAGGATAAAAGGCATAGGTTCAAACCCCGACCCATCTATGGTTGAAAATACCGCGTACATATATTTCGACAGCAACGCGCCTGTTCAAACCAATACCACGCTTTCAACCTTCAGTAATAACTGGCTCGGTATTGCGGAGAATAACAGTGGTTTTCAGCTGCAATTATTTCCAAACCCCATGAACGAGTCGGTAACCATAAAGCTGAACGGTATTTATACCGGTTCATGGCAATTGATTATGTATGATCTTACAGGCAGGGTGGTAAATAGTTTTCCGCTTTCGCGGGATGAGGACCTGGTATTGCATCGTGGTTCACTGGCACCCGGAATGTATCTGGTTGAAGCTGCACCTGTCAATGGCGGCAACTCAAAACACCTGCGGCTTGTTGTAAAATGATTTGATAGTTATTTTTTCGGCATGCATTAATATTTGCCGGATCCTGGTCCGGGACTTCGGACCCAAATCGTAAGTACTGCGCATAAGATTCCATTATTTCATGGGAGGAATTGATTTTTCCCGGGATTTTCTAATCCCGGGTTGAGGATTCAGGGGATCTCCGATCCCCCGATGGGCGAATGTTTTTAGTTTTTGGATATTTTTTATCGGTTTGTTTTCTAGTTAAGATTTTATTTTACATTTATTCTCATCGATAAATTATATTTGATACAATTTGTTATCAAAGACTTTCCATATCAAGTCGTGTCATTTGAAATCGAGGTGTGTTCAGACGATGCGACAGGCATTGTAAATCTGGTGGGTTTTCTTCCAAATGGATTTGAACTCACCTCTTCCTGCGGATTTTGACCAGCTCTATCAGATCAACACCGACAAATCCGATCTACCAGAAAGCTTACAGGTAGTAGCAATCAATGATGATTATTATTCTCCTCAACCACCCTATTGGACGGATTTCTTTTTAATGTACCTGGTCGCAAATGAGAAAATTTACAATTCGTCGGGTAATGGAGTAGTTGATATGCATTATATTAATTACCCCGATAGCGCAGGAGTTGCTTGCGATGTGCAACAACATGCATTGCATTTACTTTGCTATTCAGGCCGTGGTAACGTTTACCACCCCAACTACTACCTGGGCTGCGATACCACGCTGGGTTGCCCGTGCCTTACTACAGGGGTGGATGAAATAGCGGGCCATGATTTTAAGTTTTCGGTTTCCCCGAATCCAACAAGTGGCGACTTAAAAATAATTCATCTTTTACCTCAAAACACTTCCGGAAAACTGGAAATTTTCGACATTAACGGTCGCCGTGTATATGAAATGCCCCTGCCGTCATGAAGTACGTTGTAACATGTGGATGTTTCGTTTTTGGGTGGTGGGGTTTATAATTATGTGATTACAGCAGGACAGTACCGGGTGAACAGGAAAGTGGTAGTGGTAAAATAGAAGTGAATTTATAAGTCATAAGTCATTTGTCATAGGGGTCGGCTATTGAAATAGAAAAACTAATGAAAGGACCGGCCTATTTAAAATTGACGTAGAAATCAGGTTGTGGTTTGCGGGGAGGCCCTGTGCTAAGCACGCCACTAGCGGTGCGGCTTGGGGTGCGGGTAAAAACCAAAGTGTAGATTTCAATAAATTTTGTCTTTTTCATTGACTTTTTTATTGATGGTTAAGCTGGAAATTCTATTTTTAACCTATCCTAAAAAGTCTGCCACTTTCCTACAACCGATTGATACCCCCCCCCAAAAAAAATATCACTTTCTCTAAACCTTAGTGTTATTGGCAGTTTTTCATTTTTTCCGGTAATCCATTAAGATAACCACTCCGATTGATTATCACTGATGCATTTAGGTCATAATTTATTTTTCGATTTAATTTTTATATTTACTTTTAATCTCCAAATATAAAATACAATTAAGTATGAAGTTCAATTCCTCAATTAAGCTGTTTTATGTAACTGTATTTTGTTACACATTGATGATTTCTCAAATTATTGCCCAGGGATTTACCCTCACTGCAACCAATTGGTCAACCCCTGTTGGCGGGCAGTATAATTCATCAGGCACAAACCTTGGTTACGGAGAAATGTTCGGCTCGGCAATGAGTTACTCCAACGCCCAGAATTGGGGCATGGTTGATATGAATGGCGACAGTAATCCTGATTTGGTTGTGACCAGTCAATACTCCGGTGCGCATTTGCAGTTTGGCGTTGGAACTTCTCCTTACTGGAAAGTATACTTAAATACCGGAACTGGATTTTCGGGCACGGTAACCAATTGGTC
This sequence comes from uncultured Flavobacteriaceae bacterium, assembly GCA_964587075.1. Classification (GTDB taxonomy): domain Bacteria; phylum Bacteroidota; class Bacteroidia; order AKYH767-A; family OLB10; genus CAZPKJ01. The sequence goes on from CAZPKJ010000204.1 coordinate 4,890, forward strand.
AACCCCTGTTGGCGGACAGTATAATTCATCAGGCACAAACCTTGGATACGTTGCAATGTCCGGCTCGGCTATGAGTTACACCAACGCCCAGAGTTGGGGTTTGACTGATATGAATGGCGACAGTAATCCTGATTTGGTTGTGACCAGTCAATACTCCGGTGCGCATTTGCAGTTTGG
>CAZPKJ010000205.1:0-5055 GCA_964587075.1 uncultured Flavobacteriaceae bacterium
TAATGATAATTTAAGCGACTTTGCTATTTTACCCCTCGATATTGGATTAACCAATTCGCAAATAACGCTTCCGTTTACCGGATTTGGTTGTACCAGCCCAAGGGTTCCTGTAGCGATAACCATATCACCATCCGACCCTGTTTCTATTAATGCCAGTACCACCGCAATTTGTCAAAGTGGTTCAGCAACCTTCACCGCAACCAGCAACAATACGAATTATGTGTACAACTGGAGCCCCGCCACAGGATTAAATACCACTACCGGTGCCACAGTTGTTGCAACACCCCTGGTCACAACTACCTATGTAGTTACCGGTGACGATGGTACCTGTTCGAATGTGGATACCGTTACCATACTGGTAGGAGCTCCAACGGTAGCGGGTACTGCCACAACATTTCAGGATACTATTTGTCTGGGCAAAAGTACTGACCTGGTATTGCAGGGAAGTACCGGTACCATTCAATGGCAGAATTTCGACGGCAGCATGTGGGTGGATGAAACCGGCCCCGGCTCCAATAGCGCGGTTTATACTGTTTCGCCGGTTGTAAATACTACATACAGGGCGTTTGTAACCAGCGGAAGCTGTCCGCCCGACAGTTCAAATACCCTCGACATTGAAGTTGTATTTATTGCCGATCCGGTAACATCCGATACCAGTGTGTGTGGCAGCGGAACGGTAACACTATCCGCAACGGGACAAGGTTCACTGTTTTGGTACAATTCACCTACCTCGGCCAACGTGATAAACGGGGGAAGCACTTATACGTTTACCGCAAGCAGCACCACTACCGTTTATGTTGAAGCATTTGCCGGCACGGCGTTTAACATTGGCCCGGCCACCTCGGGAATCGGGAATCAGTCGACAACTGCAAGTAACAATGCTGCCGTTGGTTTTGATGTGGTGAGGCCTGTTACCATCGACTTTGTACATGTTTATCCCGGGCAAACCGGAAACATTACCATCAACCTTCGTCAGTCGGCCGGCGGACCCATACTGGCTACTCACACACAGGCAGTAACCGCATTCACTGGTAAAACCGCTATTCCAGTAGGATTTTCAGTTCCTGTTGGTACCGGATACAGGATGGAAGTAGCAGCGGGCGGAGTAACATTATCGCAAAACACCACAGGGGCTCTCTATCCTTACACAGCTGCCAACGGACCTTTGTCGATAACCGGATACTATAACCCGAATTTTGCCAGTGGTGGTATTTACCTGTATTTATACGACTGGATTGTTTCGGAAGGATGCCGCAGCAACCGTATACCGGCTACAGTCACCGTAAATACTTTCCCTCCCATTCCAACTATTTCACAAAACTGGAACTGGCTCACTTCATCTTCGGCTACTGGAAATCAGTGGAACCTGAATGGTGTACCTATTGCAGGAGCAACGGGCCAGATTCATGAAGCAACCCAGGTTGGAAATTATACCGTAAGTGTTACCATAAACGGATGTACAACTACTTCAGCTGTATTTCAGGTTACCGTTATAGGAATTGATGAAGTAACTGCCAATGCTGTAACAGTATATCCAAATCCCGCAGGTGACTTATTGAATATTGATGCAACCTTATTGAAAGGCAGGTTCGAATCATTCACTGTCACCGATATTTCGGGAAGGATAGTTCTCAATCAAAACCTCAGGAATTACTCCGGTAACGGAATCATTCCCGTAAACACTTCACGGCTAAATGCCGGCATGTACGTTGTGGAATTACATACCGGCAGCGGTACCTTCCGCAAGCGATTTGCCCTGGAACGCTGACAGCATAAGCGAATCAATAAAAAAGGCAGTCGATAAATGACTGCCTTTTTTATTTTATATAACTAACATTTTGATGTGGATAAGTAACAGCAACAGGCTGTCGTCAAGTTACAGGTAACGGTATAAATTTGTCGGTATATTAAAATCCCTGTTTGTGAAAATTAATTCCACTTCCAATCTTCTTACCGGTTTTATTTTATTAACCGTTCTTTTACTTACCGGGTCATGCAAAGACTATAAACCTGAGATGGAGCAGGCACTTATTGAGCGCGATTCAGTTATGCTTATGAGTATTGCGAAGGATTCATCCATTAATGCATTCCTGAACACCCTGAATGAAATTGAGTTAAATCTCGACAGCATCACTCAGCGGCAGCAGGCTATTGCGGCCGACGCAAAAACCGAAGTTGAGTTTAATAAGGACATCCGGGAGAGGATCAACCAGAACATAGCCTTCATCAATGAGCTTTTGGAAAAAAACAAGGCGATGATTGGTTCACTTAATGCCAGGCTTAAAAGTTCGAATATAAACCTGGCATCACTGAAGGCCATGGTTGAAAAGCTCAACGCCGATATAGTTCTTAAAGACGAGGAACTTCTTGCATTGAATGACGATATTGCCGTGTTACGTGAGCGGATGGATGATATGAGCCGGACCATTGATTCATTAAGGGTTGAGAACACACAAAAAGAAAATGTAATTGCCAACAAAACAACCGAGCTGAATACGGCATACTGGACCATTGGCACCTACAAACAACTGAGTTCAAAAAATATTGTCAACAAAAAAGGCGGATTCATTGGAATAGGTCGCGAAAAAGTTCTGAAGAAGGATTTTAATAATGACGCATTTAACAAAATAGACATAACCAAAGTAACACGGTTTGATGTCAACAGTAAGAATGCGAAGATTATTACAAGCCACCCGAGTGGTTCCTATAATATAGAAAAAGATAGTAAAGGGGTTGTAACGGCTATTGAAATTACCGATCCCGCAAGGTTCTGGAGCGCTTCCAAATACCTTGTAATAGTTACTGGTTAGCTTTTCTTGTTCATGAAGATGGGGAGCCCGGTGCGACGAAAGTTTCACCGGGTTATTTTTTGGGATTACAGGTTTAAAATAAATCATCATTTGTGATATAAACTTTTCGTATAAACTTCGTGCGCATCATGCTATGGTAGCCGTTAGCGCCCGAACCGGACGAGCAAACAGCCAGGCTACGAAAGCAATAATTAGTTTGCAAGATGCTTCAGCGTCAGATTTCGTGTAATCTTGGTAAGTATCGTGCCATGGTGGCCCAACGCTGCGAAAAGATGTAAGAAAAAGGAAAGCCACACAGGAAGCAATCCGTTATTAATTACCGCGAGTGGTTTCCCTGTGAGTGTCATTCCATGAAAAGGATTATTCCGTGAGCGTGAAGCGGAGTTTTCAGGGCCGGGAGTCCAGGTAAGCGACGGATGGAACACCGTTAAGTTCGCGGATACCCCCTCTTCAATTTCCGGGACAGGTATTCCCAATATTCGACGGGGTGCAACCGTAAACGCGTCAATGATTCTTTCAAGTGGCACCTCATCCGAGCAAGCGGTAACAGCAACGGCAAAAGCTGTTTCAATCCCGCCAATACCATACTCAGCAAAGTCGAATTCAACTACCTTCGATTCCAGGTCGTGAGGCGAGTGGTCGGAGCAAATCACATCAATAGTTCCATCCTTCAACCCCATTTTAAGCGCGGCAATATCCTCCTTGCCACGAAGCGGTGGCTTCACCTTATAATTAGTATTGTAATCAGAAATAACAGAGTCGTCGAGAAACAACTGGTGTGCGCAAACTTCAGCAGTAACTTTTAATCCCGATTTGCGCGCTTCACGAATTTTATTTACAGCCTCCCTGGTTGAAATGGTACTGAAATGAATCCGCCCACCCGTGTATTCACAAATTTTTAAGTCGCGGTTTATCATAAGCTCTTCGGCAAATCCGGGCATCCCTTTCATTCCCGACATCGTAGATGCCAGTCCCTCGTTGACCATTCCCTTGCCTGAAATACTTTTATCGTCGGGAAAACTAATTATGAGTGAATTTATGTTACCGGCATACTGTAATGCCCGCAACAACAATCCCGAATCGGTTACCGGCCTGCGATCGTCGGTAAATGCTACCGCCCCTGCCAGTTGCATATCGAACATTTCACTGATGTCTTTTCCTTCCCGTCCCGCCGACAGCGCACCGGTAGGATAAACGGAAACAAGCTTGCCGTTGGCCCTGTTACGGAGATATTCAACATCCGCTTTCGTTTGTACGGGAGGGTTCGTTGAAGGCATCAGCACCACGCCGGTGAAACCGCCATTTGCCGCGGCAGCCATACCTGACTCAAGATTCTCTTTCAGCTCAGAACCCGGATCACGGAAGTTCGCTTTCATATCGAGCCACCCGACAGAAACCATGGCTCCTTTTACATCCAGTACCTTCGCACTGTCGTCGCTGACCGATGACGCAATGGCTTTAATTTTACCGTTGCTGATTAAGATATCAGCAGGATCAGCGGCCGGCTTTCCATCCTGACGAATCACCCGAACCTGTTTGAGCAGTAAATTCATTTTTTCCAGAATTTTAGAAGGATAATTTCAATGGCAAGAAATAGTAATGTAAGCAGCACACACCATTTCCAGAGAGCATAACCATCGGCAAGGGCGGTGAATCCCCCGGCAGTTTCAATTTTCAATGGTTCAACAACCTGCACATGTTTTAATGTGGCTTGTTCAATCATTGCATTCAGGCTTTCGGAGTCGTTAAAACTCATTACCGATTCTTTTCTGTTGTAATTGAACGACGGCATAGCTACTACCTTATTGCCGGCCGTTAGTTCATAATTGCCAGCTTCGGTAACCAGGTTATCGAACGATACCACGGTGCCCGACCCTGTTGAGCGGTGCATGGGAATGGCATCAAATTTTTTTTCATGGTTCACCAGGTGAAATATGTTATCCCCGGTAACAGCTACCGTTGCGAGTTCAATACGGTCGTTCACACCAATAAAATGAGCCAGTGCATCATGGCTCCTGCTAAGTAAAGCAATCCGGTAAATAACCGGGACAAATAGCGCGTGACGGGCAAAATTTGAAACGGTTCCCGAAAAGGGAACTGAAAAGAGATAAACCGTACCCTTATCTTTTTTATATCGCGACAAAAAAGGCGCGCCACTGCGTAACTGCATCAATACTTCCGGAGCTGTTTGCCCCCCTCCTGTTTGCAGGAAATAGCCATTGACAACCGGTAGGTCGGTTTCGCT
>CAZPKJ010000206.1:0-5014 GCA_964587075.1 uncultured Flavobacteriaceae bacterium
AAAAGCTGATGCGTGAGCTTGAAAAAATGTTGGCTGAACTGAACAAAGATCAAATCAAGGAGATTGTTGATAAAATGAAACTCAACCATGAGGATTTAGAAAAACAACTTGATCGTACCCTTGAACTTTTCAAACAACTTGAAGTTGAGAAAAAAATAAAAGAAGCTATTGAGAAGCTTGAAGACATTGCCGGTGAACAGCAAAAACTTGCCGACCAAACCGATGAAGGGAACAAATCGCCCGAAGAATTAAAGGACAGTCAAAATGAACTTAATAAAGAGTTCGAACAACTGAAAAAGGATATCAAGGATGTTGAAAAACAAAACAAGGAACTTGAGTTTCCTCAGGAACTAGGAAACCATGAAGAGGAACTCGAAGAGATAGAAAAAGATATGGAGCAGAGCGAGGAGCAGTTGGGTGGCGATAAGAAAGAACAGAAAAAGGCGGGCAAGTCGCAGAAAAGCGCCGCTGAGAAAATGGAAAAGCTTGCCCAAAAAATGAAAAAAGAACAAGAGCAGGCCGACATGGACCAGGCGCAGGAAGACATGCAGGCTTTAAGGGCACTGCTTGAAAACCTGATCCGGTTTTCGCTCAACCAGGAGCAGTTAATGGAGGAGCTGAAAGGGATTGATGTAAATAATCCCAGGTATACCAAACTTGCAAAACGCCAGCGTGAATTAAAAGATGATGCAAAAATCCTGGAAGATTCGCTCTTCGCATTGAGTAAACGGGTGGTTCAGATCAGCAGTATTGTTAACACCGAAATGAGTGCCATTAATCACAATCTTGGAAAGTCAATCGCCAATTTGCAGGACCGGTTTGTTCCTCAGGCGCGATCGGACCAGCAGTATGTAATGACCTCGGTTAATAACCTGGCCCTGATCTTGACCGAAGCGTTTGATCAAATGCAACAACAGATGCAGTCGCAACAACAGATGCAGGGCAGCGGTAACTGCAAAAAGCCCGGGCAGGGAAAACCTTCACCATCGGCACAGCGAATGCGGCAAATGCAGCAACAACTTAATGATCAAATGAAAGCCCTAAAGAAAAAAATGGAGGGCGAAAAACCTGGCGAAGGGAAAAAAGGCGGTCGCGGACAGCAGGGCATGAGCGAGGAGCTGGCCCGGATGGCTGCGCAACAGGAGGCACTGCGCAATGAACTACAACAGCTGAGTAACCAGGAAAATAAAGATGGAAACGGAACCCTTGGCAATCTCGAAGAGCTTGCCCGTAAAATGGAAGAAACCGAAAAAGACCTGGTAAATCGTAAGCTTTCGGCCGAAACATTAAAAAGGCAGGAGGAAATCTTAACCCGGCTTCTGGAAAGCGAAAAAGCCGAACGGGAGCGTGAACAGGACGAAAAACGACAATCGAAAGAGGGCCGCAACGATCTGTATCAGAACACCAGCCAGTTTGAAGATTACAAAAAATTGAAAATGAAGGAGGTAGAATTATTGAGAACCATTCCTCCCGGGTTAAATGTATTTTATAAAAACCTTGTAAATTATTACTTTCAAGCCCTTGAAAACTAAACCAAATATGACCAGCTCCACCAAGTTCACCAACTCACTTCAAATTAAATCGGAACCACAAAGTATCAACATCATTGAAAAAGTGATTGATGAACTGAAAACGGAATATGATATCCATGAGGACTCGTATGGAAATATTCTGGTAGCTGTAACCGAAGCGGTAAACAATGCCATTGCTCACGGAAATAAATATGACCCCACCAAAAACGTTACGGTAAATTACGAGGTAGACGGCGACCGGATTTCTTTTACCGTTATTGATGAGGGAAATGGTTTCGATTATTACAATTTACCCGACCCTACCACTCCCGAAAACCTGGAGAAACCGGCCGGGCGTGGCGTTTTTCTGATGAAGCACCTTGCCGACCAGGTTATATTCTCCGAAAACGGCAAAATGGTTGAACTTTACTTTAAAACCCATAACGACACACTGGGTTAAAAATAAGCCATGAAAACCTTGTGCCATTGATCGCACAAACGTTGTTCAAGTGCTTTTACCTGATAAAAATTAATTCTCATTCAAATTATTCTTTTTTTAAAACTTAAATCCATGAAAAAATATCTTGTGCCTGTTTCGTTTGTAATTTTTGGTTTGATTACATCCTGTTCAGGGGATAAAACCGAAACCACTGAAAGTTCCGAAAATGCGGCAACAGAAATGATACAGACTGAACCGGCTGCGGATGGTATCACCGGTTTCGAAACACCACAACAACCCGATGGCAGTGCTCCGGCAACTGCTCAGCCGGTTGCCGCCACAACAGGCAATGCCAATGTAAAATTAAACCCTCCTCACGGAGAGCCCGGGCACATGTGTGAAATTGCCGTTGGCGAACCACTGCCTGCCGATGGAAAAGCTCCGGCACAGAATAACAACATACAAGTTCAAAGTGGTGGACCTCAAGGTATAACGGTGGCGCCTACAGTAAATAATCCTGCGCCTGTTAATATTCAGCCTTCTCAGCCTGCTCCGGGAGCCGCAACCACCACCGCTCCGGGAATGAATCCACCCCATGGAGAGCCGGGGCATGACTGTGCCATACCGGTTGGTGCTCCGTTGAAAAAATAACTGGTATATTATACTGTTAAAGAGCCGGCGTAAAATCCGGCTCTTTGAGTTTTAACACGGTCATCTTCGAGATAATCATCATAGCTGGTACGTTTGTCGATTACTCCGTAAGGGGTTATTTCGATGATGCGGTTCGCCACCGTTTGTGTGAACTGATGATCGTGCGAAGTGAAAAGTGCAACATGCCGCCAGTCGGTTAAAGCATCGTTGAATGCCGTGATCGATTCAAGATCGAGATGGTTTGTTGGTTCATCGAGAATCAGGCAATTGGCATTAGTGAGCATCATTCTTGAAATCATACAACGTACTTTTTCGCCACCCGACAATACATTACATTTTTTCAGGGTTTCCTCACCGGAGAATAACATCTTGCCCAGAAAGCCCCGGATATATGTTTCATTTTTGTCGGCCGAAAACTGACGAAGCCAGTCAATAAGATTATCGGTGCCTGCAAAAAAGGCGCTGTTATCATTGGGCAGGTAGGAAGTAGTAATGGTACTGCCCCATTCAACTTTACCACTATCCGCGAAAGCGTTACCGGTAAGGATTTCAAAAAGAGTTGTTATAGCAAGATGGTCGCGGCTTATAAAAGCAACCTTGTCGCCTTTCACCAGGTTAAAACTTACATTTGAAAACAGCGGGGATCCGTCGGAATTTAATTTTGAAAGTTTCTCAACGTTTAAAATCTGGTCACCGCAATCGCGCTCGGCACGGAAAATAATTCCCGGATATTTTCTGTTGGAAGGCTGAATATCGTCGATAACAAGTTTCTCAAGTAGTTTTTTTCTGCTCGTAGCTTGTCGCGATTTGGATGCATTGGCACTGAATCGTTCGATGAATTCCTGTAATTCCTTTCGTTTGTCCTCCATTTTTTTATTCTGGTCCGACTTCTGGCGAAGTGCGAGCTGACTGGATTCATACCAGAATGAATAATTGCCTGTATAGATGGTGATTTTGCCAAAATCGATATCAGCAACATGGGTACAAACCGCATCCAGAAAATGCCGGTCGTGCGAAACCACAATTACCGTATTCTGAAAATCGGCCAGGTAATTTTCCAGCCACGTGATGGTCTCTACATCAAGATCATTGGTAGGCTCATCGAGCAAAAGGATATCGGGATTTCCAAAAAGCGCCTGGGCCAGCAGCACTTTAACTTTTTCCTTTCCATTCAGGTCCTTCATTAACCGGTTATGCAAAGCCTCATCTACCTGCAATCCACTCAGCAAACCGGCAGCATTGCTTTCGGCGTTCCAGCCATCCATTTCGGCGAACTTTGTTTCAAGTTCTCCTGCCTTTGCTCCATCCTCATCACTAAAATCGGGTTTGGCATAAAGGGCATCTTTGGCTTTCATTATTTCCCACAGGTTTTTATTTCCCATGAGCACTGTTTGAATAACCGGGTATTCATCAAAGGCGAAGTGATCCTGGCTTAAAACGCTCATTCGCTCACCGGGAGTAATACTAACCTGCCCGGTTGATGGGTCAATAGCGCCGGAAAGAATTTTTAAAAAGGTTGTTTTACCTGCACCGTTAGCGCCAATTATTCCATAACAGTTTCCCGGAGTAAACTTAATATTTACATCTTCGAACAGTACACGTTTTCCGTATCGCAGCGACAAACCGGATGTTGCAATCATCAGTAATTGTTTTTTATATGGGGGTGCAAAGGTACTCAAATCCGGGCAAATGACTCCCGGACAGGCAGCAAACCGTTACTAAAAACCTGAATTAATGGTGCTTTCGCAGATAGCGTACAGCCAGGTACAGGCTAACAAGCGTTAAAAGTGCCCCCAGCATAAATGGTGCCCCCGGGAAATGGAAAAGTGAATTCGGATGTGTTGAGTAAGCGAATAATCCGGTCATAAGCGGCGGACCAATAATAGACGAGATACTGATCATGCTCGCAAAACCACCCTGCAGTTCGCCCTGTTCAGTATCGGATACATGGTTCGACATAATGCCCTGTACGGCCGGGCCGGTAATCCCGCCAAGGCAGTATGGAACTAAAAAAGCGAACATCATCCAGCCCTGAGTAGCGAATGCAAACATCATTAAACCAATACTATACATAATCATTCCGGCATACACCGATTTTTGAGGTCCTAACCGGGGATTAATCACCCGAATGAGCAAACCTTGAACAAGACCAACCAGAACACCCGCCGTACCGAGTGAATATCCGACCATGGATTCGCTCCATTTAAACTGGTAAATAGTAAAAAACGCCCAATTGCTTTGAACCGCATGTGAGGCGATATACACGAAAAACATGGCAAAAATCAAACCCGACAATAAGGGGTATTTACGCAACTGCTTCAGTGCGCCAAGAGGATTTGAGCGGAGTAAATTAAACGGGCGCCGTTTTTCGCGGGGCAGCGACTCGGGCAGGATGAAATATCCATAAAGAAAA
>CAZPKJ010000207.1:0-4996 GCA_964587075.1 uncultured Flavobacteriaceae bacterium
GGTAGAGCATCAGCCTTCCAAGCTGAGGGTGGCCGGTTCGAGCCCGGTCTTCCGCTCGAGAGCAAAATGCCTTCCGGGAGCAACTCTTCCCGTGAGGGTATTGAATAAAAGCAAAAGGGTGAAGCGGACGACGGGTCCGTTATCCGGCGAAAGCCAGTCCCGGGTTGCTTCTACGCCAATGTAGCTCAGTCGGTAGAGTACATCCATGGTAAGGATGAGGTCACCAGTTCGATCCTGGTCATTGGCTCAAAATCATCAATGATCAGTCACATTAAAGGTATTGCTTCCTCACCTTTTAACGTGACCTTGATCATCAGGATGATTCGAATAAGTAAATACTCCTGTTGTTGTCTTTCCTGAATCCCGGAAGGATTAAAATGATAAGGAAACCGAAACAGGAATAAGTAAAACAAATAATAATCAATAAAAACCACGTTTAAATACCAATAAAAAATGGCAAAAGAAAAATTTGATCGTTCCAAGCCCCATGTGAACATTGGAACTATTGGTCACGTTGACCACGGTAAAACCACTCTCACAGCAGCAATCACTTCGGTGCTTGCCAGCCAGGGACTTGCAGAAGTAAGAGACTTCTCTTCTATTGATAATGCTCCTGAAGAAAAGGAAAGGGGTATAACTATCAATACTTCACACGTTGAGTATCAAACCAAAAGCCGTCACTATGCGCACGTTGACTGCCCTGGTCACGCCGACTATGTTAAGAACATGGTTACCGGTGCCGCCCAGATGGACGGTGCTATCCTGGTAGTTGCAGCTACCGATGGACCGATGCCACAAACCCGTGAACACATTCTTCTTGCCCGCCAGGTTGGTGTTCCAAAGATTGTGGTTTTCATGAATAAGGTTGATATGGTTGACGATCCGGAACTTCTTGACCTGGTTGAGATGGAAATCCGCGAACTTTTAAGTTTCTATCAGTTTGATGGTGACAACACGCCTATCATTCGCGGATCTGCCTTAGGTGGATTGAACAATGATGCGAAATGGGTTCCAAAAATTTCTGAATTGATGGACGCTGTTGATACCTTTATTCCGATTCCTCCAAGAGATATTGACAAGCCATTCCTGATGCCGGTTGAAGATGTATTTTCAATTACAGGTCGTGGAACCGTTGCAACAGGTCGTATTGAAAGAGGTATCATCAACTCAAACGACACAGTAGACATCCTTGGAATGCAGGAGAAAAAACTTACTTCTACCGTTACAGGTGTAGAGATGTTCCGTAAGATTCTTGACAAGGGTGAAGCTGGTGATAACGTTGGCTTGTTGCTTCGTGGAATCGAGAAAAACGATATCCGCAGAGGTATGGTGGTTGCAAAACCCGGTTCCATTACGCCGCATACCGAATTTAAAGCCGAAATCTACGTTCTTAAAAAAGAAGAAGGTGGTCGTCATACCCCGTTCCATAACAAATACCGTCCCCAGTTTTACCTGCGTACAACCGATGTAACCGGTGAAATCGTACTTCCTGAAGGACGTGAAATGGTTATGCCCGGCGATAACGTTACCATTACCGTGAGCCTGATTGTGCCGGTTGCTATGGACAAAGGACTCCGTTTCGCTATCCGTGAGGGTGGAAGAACCGTTGGTGCCGGTCAGGTAATTGAAATTATTAAGTAATTAACATAATCACTTGGGTGCATTGCAGCCGGTTCCTGAAACCATGAACCGGCTGCATTTCGCCATAGTGGTTCCTAAAAACCCGGTAACACGTTGTTATAAAAATTCATCTATTACCCTTGAATTTTTATCATAAGGTGAACAAATTAAAATCAGAAAAAAGTTTACGGGTGTAGCTCAATTGGTAGAGTAGTGGTCTCCAAAACCATTGGCTGGGAGTTCGAGTCTCTCCACCCGTGCTCCTTAACCAGATACGTTTTGGGAATTCATCAGCTAAAAACCGGTCATTAAAATATGGAAAAGATCAGGGCTTATATTAAAGATTCATACAACGAACTTGTTCACAAGGTGTCATGGCCTGCCTGGAGTGAATTACAAAGCAGTGCCATAGTTGTACTCATCGCATCCCTGATTATCGGTTTGATGGTATTTGGGATGGATAGTGTGTTCCAGGCAGTAATGAACCTTCTTTATAGTTCCTTCAATTAATCGGTATTGCTATGAGCGATAAAAAATGGTATGTCATCAGGGCTATCAGCGGGAAAGAGAAGAAGGTAAAACAATATATTGAATCTGAAATTTCGAGATTGAAATTGCAGGATTATGTCTCCCAGGTCTTAATTCCCATGGAGAAAATTTACCAGATTAAAGATGGTAAAAAAGTTAGTAAGGAAAGAAGTTATTTCCCGGGATATGTTCTGATCGAAGCACATCTTACCGGAGAAATTCCACATATCATTGAAAGCACCACAGGCGTCATAGGATTCCTTGGTTCTAAAGGAGAGCCTCCGGCACCACTCCGGATATCGGAAGTGAACCGGATCCTGGGTAAGGTGGATGAACTGGCCGATTCAGAAGAAATAATACACAATCCGTTTGTGGTAGGTGAGTCGGTGAAAGTAATTGACGGACCATTCAACAGTTTCTCAGGAATTATTGAGGAGGTTAATGAGGAGAAGAAAAAACTCAAGGTGATGGTTAAAATCTTCGGACGAAAGACCCCGCTTGAGTTAAGTTATATGCAGGTAGAAAAAGAATAAACCAATAAAACCCCTTTCCGGGATGAAGGAACTATCAGGCCATGCTTCCAGTGGCATTGAATTCGAACCCCCGGGAAACTATATTTAAACAACATGGCTAAAGAAGTAGCAGCCCTCATAAAACTCCAGGTTAAAGGCGGAGCCGCCAATCCGGCACCCCCAATCGGACCGGCACTTGGTGCCAAAGGTGTAAATATTATGGAATTCTGCAAGCGCTTTAACGCGCAAACGCAGGAATCGGCAGGAAAAGTACTCCCTGTTATCATAACGGTTTATGCCGATAAGTCATTCGATTTTATCATTAAAACCCCTCCTGTTGCTATTCAGCTGTTGGAGGCAACTAAACAAAAGTCGGGTTCGGCAGAGCCTAACAGGAAAAAAATCGCTTCCGTTTCCTGGGCACAGGTAAAAACTATTGCCGAAGCTAAAATGCCCGACCTGAATTGTTTTACCGTTGAGTCTGCCATGCGTATGGTAGCAGGAACTGCCCGCAGTATGGGTATTGCCGTTGAAGGGGAATTTCCAAAATAAGCGGAAAGAGAACAGTTCATTCATCCATTAACAATTGAACCCCAATGCCACAATTAACTAAAAAACAAAAAACTGTTGTATCGAAAGTGGATGCAACCAAGCAATATACACTTCAGGAGGCTTCCAAACTGGTTAAGGAAGTTACTTACACAAAATTTGATGCCTCTGTTGATGTAGCTGTCCGCCTCGGTGTTGATCCCCGTAAGGCTAACCAAATGGTAAGAGGAATTGTAACGCTGCCACATGGAACCGGAAAAACTTTGAAAGTACTGGTTCTTTGCACTCCCGATAAAGAACAGGAAGCGAAAGATGCCGGCGCCGATTACGTTGGTCTTGATGAATATATCCAGAAAATAGAATCAGGCTGGATCGATATGGATGTGGTTATTACCATGCCTGCCGTAATGGCAAAGGTTGGTAAACTGGGAAAAGTACTGGGTCCCCGAAACCTCATGCCAAACCCTAAAACAGGAACCGTAACCAACGATATTGGCAAGGCGGTTACTGATGTAAAAGGGGGTAAAATTGACTTTAAAGTTGATAAAACCGGAATCATTCACGCCTCGGTGGGTAAAGTATCATTTGACGCCCAGAAGATTTATGAGAACGCCAATGAGTTGCTTCACACTATTGCCAAACTGAAGCCCTCTTCAGCCAAAGGCACCTATTTCAGAAGCATTTCCATGTCGAGCACCATGAGCCCGGGCATCAGGGTCGATTCAAAATCCATTGCCGGCTGATAATACCATTAACTATCCGGATAACGTTTTATACTATTCACAAATGAAAAGGGAAGAAAAAAATCAGATCATCGACAACATCGTTGAGAATCTGTCAAACTATAGCTGTTTCTACATCACCGATATCTCCGACTTAACGGTTGAAAAAACCAATAAATTACGACGGTTGTGTTTCCAGAAAGATATCAAATTAAATGTTGCTAAAAATACACTTATCCGCAAAGCGTTAGAGCGGCTCGACGGTGACTATTCACCAATTTTCTCGGCGCTGAAAGGCTCATCGGCAATTATGTATTGCAACACCGGCAACACACCGGCCAAAGTGATTAAGGATTTCAGGAAAACATCGGAGAGGCCCATTCTTAAAGGCGCCTGGATCGACTCGGCCATCTTTACCGGCGATAATAACCTGGATGCGCTGGTAGCCCTGAAATCGAAAAACGAACTTATTGCCGATATCATTGCATTACTCCAATCACCTGCCAAGAATGTTATCTCAGGACTTCAGGGTGGTGGCCACAAATTATCAGGAATATTAAAAACCCTTGGAGAGAGAGCGTCATAAGCTTCCACGAAACTCTCATTCCATCTTCAATAATTAATTAAACCCAATCAGTAACAAACAAAAACAAAGAATAAAATGGCAGATTTAAATGCATTCGCGGAACAGTTGGTAAACCTGACTGTAAAAGAAGTTAACGAGTTAGCTCAGATCCTGAAGGATCAGTACGGTATTGAGCCGGCTGCTGCAGCTCCTGTTATGATGGCAGGTGGTGGCGGTGGTGGCGCAGCCGCTGCTGAAGAAAAAACATCTTTTGATGTAATTCTTAAAGCTGCCGGCCAAAACAAACTGGCTGTAGTTAAGTTGGTAAAGGAACTTTCAGGCCTCGGCTTGAAAGAAGCTAAAGACCTTGTTGACGGCGCTCCAAAACCAGTTAAGGAAGGTGTGGCTAAAGACGAAGCCAACTCACTTAAAACACAACTTGAAGAAGCAGGCGCTGAGGTTGAAATCAAATAACCTGTTCAGGCTTCACATCTGAATTT
>CAZPKJ010000208.1:0-4981 GCA_964587075.1 uncultured Flavobacteriaceae bacterium
TTGTTGGACTCGACTTGCAAACAGCATTGCTTGTAATGGGTGTTGTTACTATTCATTATACTGTAATGGGAGGCATGACCGCTGTAATTTACACCGATACCGTACAGTGGATTGTGCTTATGTGCGGCCTCATATTTATTGGTATCCCTTTATCATATTTCGCTTTGGGCGGATGGGATGTAATAAGTTTATCAGTGTCGGCCGGCGCATTGTCGTTATCAAATATTAAATGGCAAACTTTGGTTAACTGGTCTGTAACTATTATTCCGATTTGGTTTGTAGGAATGACATTATACCAGCGTATATACGCAAGCCGTTCACAAAAGGAAGCACGAAAAGCATGGTTTATTGCGGGCTTGTTCGAATGGCCGGTAATGGCTTTTATGGGAGTAATCCTGGGACTGTTTAGCCGCGTTGCTGCCGATCAGGGCATGTTTGCAGGCATGGGTTATTTAACTTCTTCAGGAATGGATGCTGAACTGGGATTGCCCCTCCTGTTAAGGCATATTCTGCCGGTAGGCCTGATGGGAATTATGATGTCGGCTTATTTCAGTGCTATATTATCCACGGCCGACAGTTGCCTTATGGCTGCATCGGGAAATTTATTAACCGACATCTTACAGAAAATATTTCCCAGGCTGAATAACCACCCCAAGGTACTGCCATTTACTCAGGCCCTTACTTTAATTATTGGTATTATGGCCATCCTGCTGGCATCGGTAATGGAAAATGTGCTTTCGCTGATGCTGTATTCGTACGCGTTTATGGTTTCGGGATTATTCATTCCTTTGATAGGAGCCATGTTTTTCGGACAACGAAACTGGGTGGCCGCTCTGGTTTCGATGATTGCCGGTGGCGTAACAACCGTTATGCTGACCACCACCGGGACGGAACTTCCTTTAGGTCTGGATGCAAATATATTTGGAATAACCGTATCTTTATTAACTTTCGTAGCGGTTATATTAATATTGCGAACAGATAAAATTCAAATACAATGAACATGATTACTATTGACCCCAAAACCGGGGAACATCCTGAATTCACTAACAACAGGATCGTTGAATTTTTAAACCAGCACCTCGACCAGTTTGGCGATAAGCCCGAACATATCCGGAAGGCTATTGAATTTGCACTGGACCCATCGAGAGGAGGTTTTGTTGTTGTTTGCGAAAACGATAGCCAAATTACCGGTGCCGTGGTGATTAATCACACAGGAATGGAAGGCTACATACCATCAAATATACTGGTTTATATTGCGGTTCATAAAAATTCCAGAGGAAAGGGCTTGGGCAAAGAATTGATGAAATTTGCCATGACTAAAACCGTGGGTGGTGTGGCGCTGCATGTTGAACCCGATAATCCCGCAAGGAAACTGTATGAAAAATTAGGTTTCACCAATAAGTATCTCGAAATGCGCTACCAGCCCCAATAATTAATTATGACCAGCATAAAGCAATCGCTTACTGATTTACGAAAAGAACTGCACCGCAATCCCGAAGTTTCGGGTAATGAAAAAGAAACGTCAGAACGCGTAATCAGTTTTCTTGAAAAATTTGAACCGGATTCAATTCTCACAAATGTTGGAGGATATGGAATTGTTGCTACCTGGGATTCGGGAAAGGAGGGCAGAGAGATTGTTGTAAGAGCCGAACTGGATGCATTACCGATTGCCGAAATCAATAGCTTTGAACACAAGTCGGTTCACGAAGGGGTATCACACAAATGCGGACACGATGGACATGCTGTAATCCTGTGTGGCGTTGCGGCAAAGATATTTGAAAGAAGACCTGCTAACGGTAAGGTGCACCTGCTTTTCCAGCCGGCCGAAGAAAACGGCGAAGGAGCCCGGGCGATGCTTGCCGATGAAAAGTTTGCTGATATTAATCCCGATTATATATTCGCCCTGCACAATCTTCCGGGTTACCCGATGCATGAAGTGGTTGTTCGTGAGGGTACATTTACCGCATCTGTAAACAGTATAATCATTAACCTGCATGGCAAAACATCACATGCCGCCGAACCCGAACATGGATATAATCCTGCACTGGCGGTATCAAAAATTATTGAAAGCAGCCTGAAGCTTGCCAATAACCATCCCGACAAGGAGGATATGCGTGTTATTACTCCCGTGTATATTCATCTTGGAGAAAAAGCTTATGGTATTTCGGCCGGACATGCATCGGTTCACCTTACTTTACGATGCTGGACCGATGACCATCTGCGCAAGCTTGAAAAAGAAATAGAATCATTATCACAAAAAATAGCTGAAGCCGAACAGTTGAAGGTTTGGTTCGGTTACACACAAACCTTTCATGCCAATGTAAACGATAAAGGTGCCGTCCGGATTCTTCGTAATGCAGTTGAGGAATTAAAGCTGCCTGTAGTTGAACGCGCTTATCCATTTAAATGGGGTGAAGATTTTGGTTTATTTACATCACGCTTTCGCGGATGTATGTTTGGGTTGGGAAGCGGAATAAATACGCCGGCGTTACATAATCCCGACTATGATTTTCCCGACGAGTTAATTGAAACCGGAGCCAGTTTATTCTATCAGATAATTTTGTCGGCATTAAATGAAAAGTAAAAGGTATGTTTGAAAACTCAGCCATTGAATTAAGCAGCGCCGCACTGCAATACAACCTCCGGTTCATTCGCAGGAAACTGAATCGCGATGTGCGCTTTTGTAGTGTGGTAAAGGGAAACGCATACGGACACGGGCTCGATGTTTTTGTGCCACTTGCCATGAAAGCAGGAATCGATTATTTTGCGGTACATTCGGCCGATGAGGCATACCGCCTGAAAAAATCTTTACCAAAGCTGCCGGACCTGTTTATTATGAGTGCTGTTGAAGGTGATGCCATTGAATGGGCTATCAAAAACAAAATTGAATTCGCTGTTTTCGATTTGCACCGGTTAAAACGTGTCGCAATCCTTGCTGAAAAACTTGGTAAGGCCGCAAAAGTCCACCTCGAAGTAGAAACCGGAATGCACCGCACCGGATTTGAAATAAAAGTGATACCTGAACTGGCTTCCTGGCTTAAAAGGAACCGGAACCGAATTACATTGCAGGGATTATTTACGCACCTTGCCGGCGCCGAGAGTATTGCAAACCAGTTTCGTATTAAGGACCAAATTGAAAAATTTAATTCCGTGCACGACCATTTCAAAAATGAAGATTTAAACCCGGTATATCATCATATTGCCTGTTCGGCGGGGCTTTTAAATTATCCCGAAACGCAGGGAAATATGGTTCGAATCGGGATCCTCCAATATGGATTCTGGCCAAACAACGAAACACATATCCGGTTGTGTGGTAAGTCGAAAACAAATCCGCAACTGCTTAAGCGCATCATTCGCTGGACAACCCGCGTAATGTCGGTTAAAGAGGTTGCAAAAGGTCAATTTGTCGGATATGGAACCACTTACCTCGCTCATGAGAATATGAAACTCGCCATATTGCCTGTTGGATATTCGCACGGATACAACCGTAACCTGAGCAATGTTGGAAGTGTACTGGTGAAAGGGAAAGTTGCTCCGGTTGTCGGTACCGTTAACATGAACAGTCTTACGGTTGATATTACGCATTGCGGTAATGTAACTCAAGGCGATGAGGTGGTGCTGATAGGCAGTCAGAATGGGAACCATATCAGCGTTAGTTCATTCAGCGAGCAAACGCACCAGTTGAACTATGAACTATTAACCCGGTTGCCGGCAGGTATCCCCCGTGTAATTGTGAAATAGAATGGCTTATTTGACCTTATACCGCAAAAAACTGAGGCATAATTATAAGTACCTCGAAAAATTATTTGTTAAAAATGATATTGAATGGGGAATTGTAACCAAGTTGCTTTGCGGCAATAAACTTTATTTGCAGGAGCTGGTAAATTTAGGGGTGAAGGAAATGCACGATACCCGTATCAGCAATATACGGACTATCAAATCGCTCGATCCCGATATTCAAACGGTTTACATAAAACCACCCGCACGAAGAATAATACCAAGCCTGATCAAGTATGCTGATGTAAGTTTTAATACCGATTATTCAACCATTAAAATGCTCAGCAAAGAGGCGGGCAGGCAGGGAAAGCAACACAAAGTAATTATTATGGTTGAGATGGGCGACCTGCGTGAAGGCGTAATGGGCGACCAGCTGATGGATTTTTATGAGAAAGTGTTCCGGTTACCGAATATTGAAATCATCGGACTTGGAACGAATCTGAACTGTTTGAACGGAATCATGCCAAATCAGGATAAACTCATACAACTTTGTTTATACAAGCAGCTCATAGAATTAAAGTTTAATAAAGAAATACCATGGATAACAGGTGGCACCAGTGTAACACTGTCGCTGTTATTAAAGAAACAGATTCCGACAGGTGTAAATCATTTCAGGGTTGGAGAGGCGCTTTTTTTTGGAAACGATTTATTTACCGGCATGCCCTTTCATGGTATGGAGACGGATGTTTTTAAACTGAGTACCGAGATTATTGAATTGTATGAAAAGCCCATGGTGCCTTCGGGGGAGCAAATAGAAAATGTTGCGGGACATGTTCCCGAATATAATCCCGCCGACTTTGGGAAATCATCTTTCAGGGCTATTTTGGATGTGGGCCTGTTGGATATCAACCCCACTTTTCTGATTCCCGACGATGATAGTGTACTTATAATTGAAGCCAGTTCCGATATGCTGGTTGTTGACCTCGGCCAAAACCCTAAAAACTATAAAACGGGTGATGTAATAACTTTTCATCTCCGTTATATGGGTGCCCTGGGATTGATGAATTCAAACTATATAGAAAAAATGGTAAGTTGAACTCCTAAATGAATTTTGGAACAACTCCTGAATTTAAATGGAGGCCGTCTGTCCGAAAGTGGCCCTTCCCGGTTTATTTTCTTCCAATACGTACAACCGTTGGTTTTTTTAATTTTCCGCATTCGGATCAGGTTTGTGCGTCGGGGGTGAGGGTTTCGCAGAGAGAAT
>CAZPKJ010000209.1:0-4967 GCA_964587075.1 uncultured Flavobacteriaceae bacterium
GATTACATAAACTTTAATAATCTTAAAAAACAAATCGGGTTATGAGCATAAAAAACAAACTCCTGTTTTCCTTTTATTCGCTCTTTACCGTTGGGTTTATTTTAAAATTTTTCCACATTCACTATAATGCCATATTTATGCTAACCGGCCTTGGAGGTGTTTTATTAATTAACACCATGTTTCTGGCAAATAAGGAGTCAAGGGTATATGGTTTTTTACATTTGAGTGTGTTCAGCTGGTTATTGTTGTTGTTTATTACCATCAAATTTTACCCTTTTCAAATTGCCGTTCTCGTTTTCGCCATAATCGTTTCGGTATTTGCCGTTGTAAATCTTTTCAACCAGCAAAAAACTATATGGGTGAGTCCGCTGGTTTTCTGTGCTGTGATTGCAATTACATGCCATACCATGCCTGCCGATTACAGATACTACATTCTTAATGTTAAGTGGAATTATGAAATAGATCGTGACTTCATTACTCTGGATAAATACTCGTGGTTCCTTTATCAGAATGGACATTCCGTCAAAGCCCTTCAGGTATCCGATAAGGCCTTACAAATAGCTGAACAAACCGGCAGCACCGAATGGCTTGACTTCATCATGAAACACAATAAATCCATTCGTTCAGAAAACTGGAACAGCTATCGATGAATGCATGCCGGCATCAGGAAGTGTTTCACATTAATATTGGTTCCTGATTCCTTTTTTTAATACCGCGGTTGCAATACAATAAATTGAGATGTCTCAAAACGAATTCCGGATAACGGCACACATGGTTTCAAGCCTCGATGGATTTGTCGCCAAACACGATAACAGCATTTCATGGTTTGAAACTACCGACTATTATGAAAATGGTGAAAGCGCCGTAGATCCGGAGGCGTTTAATCTGAATATCGACTGCTACCTGATGGGTGCCAATACCTATGAACACGCGCTGATGCTATCGGAAAATCATGGATGGGCGTATGGCAATGTTCCTGTAATTGTGTTATCGCACAGGAAACTCCGCATTGAAAATAAAAATATCAAACTTTTCGAAGGGAACCTGAATCAACTGGTTGATGATGTTCTGAAACCAAATTACAAAAACGTATGGGTTGTCGGAGGACCCATACTTATCCGGGATTTCCTGCGTCATAACCTGGTGGATGAAATCCGGCAATCGATACTGCCTGTTATACTTGGCAGTGGCATCCCCTTTTACAACCATTCGGAAAAAGAATTCCCGCTGCACCTTCATCAGGTAACTGCCTATAAAACCGGCATGGTTGAACTGAGCAATGTCGTCCGTAAGGAAGTCATGCCAAAGCATTAGGGACAGAACCTGCTCTGACAAAATCATTCTCCGGCTAAGTCCGGGATATTTATTGTTATAAACCAATTGCATGAGTAATTGCTTATATTTGATGCACGATTCCTCTTTTCAGTATATTTCAAAGTATGTGCAATTGTATATGATCATTCAGGCAGCGTAACAAACCGGTTTAAGCCATTTATCCTATGCGCGGATCCTCAATTAAAAGCAGCAGGAAAAAGGAAATCTTGAATATCCGTTCACTGGAAATGTTCGAACGGCTTATTAACCGCGATTCCAAACGGTACGACCTGGATTTGATGGTAATGCCGGGGACACTGGAAGACAAACACAAAAATTGTGATTCAATACCAGCATTGCGCAGGCAATTTAACCTGCTTTACCTGCTGCTCGACGGTGAACATGATGTCAAAATAGGTGCCGATCACTTGTGGCTGAAGCCAAATGATCTGGTTATTGTTCCCGAAAATATGGTTTATGCCAGCGATCATATTAAAAACTGTACAGGTTATTGTATTCACTTCAAGTCGGAGTTTTTGAAACCGCAGTTAAGTACAAATCTCACCGATGAATTTCCTTTTTTCCATTTTGATGCCCCTCACATCATAAATATCAGCCGGGATGAGAGTGAATTATTACAAACAGCATTTAAAAATATCATCAGCGAATATGAACGAAACTCATCCGAAAAGAACTCGCTGCTCTGTAATTATATTTTGATCCTGTTATACAGGGTACGTGAACTATACCGGGGACATGTTAAAGAATTGAAACAAAACCTGGGGCGTAGTGAACAAATTGGAACCCGGTTCAAAATTTTAGTTGAACAAAATTTTATTCAAATGCGCACGGTTAATGAATATGCCGCTTTGTTACACGTATCGGCAAAACATCTCACCCATGTGGTCGGCAAAACTTTCGGTCGGTCGCCACTGCAAATTATACTCGATATGCTGCTTCTTGAAGCAAAGGTCCAGCTTCGTTCCACCGACAAATCCATTTCCGAAATTGCCTATTACCTAAAGTTTGACGACCAGCCGCATTTCGCTCACTTTATTAAAAAGCGTACCGGCCTGTCGCCTTCGGCCCTCCGTAAGTCGAAGTGAGCTTTATACATATTTTACCGAACTATTTACAATACTCTCACCCAATGGCTGTCTTTCTTTGTAATAAAAACTTAACATTATGGAAAAGACAGTAAGCAAAATGAAAATGGCTGAATGGGCAAACTTTGCCAAAGCAGATGAGGTCCGTGAGTTTCCGAAAGGAAAACTCGAGCTGATTAAAATAGGCGGTGCAACCATAGGCCGCGGTACATTCGAACCCGGCTGGCGCTGGTCGACATCCGTTAAACCTATCGCAAAAACTCATAGCTGTGAAGCGCCTCATTTCCAGTATCACGTTTCTGGCACCCTCCATGTAGTTATGGATGATGGTACTGAATTCGACCTCAAACCCGGCGATGTATCCATGCTGCCATCCGGCCATGATGCATGGACCGTTGGTAACGAACCTGCCGTGGTTATTGACTTTCAGGGCATGGTTGATTATGCGAGGCATCTTTGAAAACAGGCCTGTTGAATGCCGGTTGGATTGCGGCAACCGGTCCAAAAACTTACCGGACAAAACAGGTTCAAATATTTGGATTACGATTATTCCTACTCACTATCCTCAGGAAACAGATTCGATAACCCCTGTACCTGAGGAAAGTGAGTGCTTTTTAGAGACTGCTTTTCGTCTTTGTGAACCTCTGCCGGATTTCGGTATATCCTGATGTCCAGAATCTTATAACTGCATCCGAATGGCCGTTGAACTTTCTTAATTCCCCTGCTTCAAAACTATAGACTTTTGACTGGCTTCTGTTCTCCCGGTATTGTGGCATAATGTGTCTTGGGGATCAGGGCAAAACCATTGCCGGTATCCATATTAATGCCACGACTTCACTAATTTTGTATTTATCACTTTTGTAAATCTGGGTTTAATATGTCGGAGAAATTTGAAAAATCACTGGAAAGTGGTATTCACTATAATTTGAAACAACTGGAAGGAACATGGAAAGGAACAACCCGTGTATGGTTTGAACCGGGATCCGATCCCGATGTTTCGGAATGTAACGGAACCATGAAATCAATATTGGGTGGCCGGTTTTTACTGCACGAATACACCGGGAGCCTTCAGGGTAAACCCATTGAAGGTATGGCCGTTTTCGGCTATTCCATCGGGGATGAAAAACTGCAATGTGCCTGGGTCGACAGCTTTCATAACGGAACTGCTATCATGTTTTCGCAAAACCATACTCCCGGCCTTCCATACTCGGTTCTGGGAAGTTATGGCAAAGAACCCGCGTGGGGATGGCGAACGGTTATCACCGCCGAGGGCAACAATAAATTAATCATTACCATGTTCAATATAGAGCCGGGAGGGCCTGATGAAAAAGCGGTTGAAACAATTTATGAAAGAGTTTCCTGAATGCAGCGCTTGTCCCTGAATTTAATAAACATATATTCATAACGCGTTATGAAACGGTTCTTTTATTTATTTCTTATCCTTCCTGCCTTATTAATTCCTGATCTTGTTAATTCGCAACAGGTACTGGTTTCTCCCGTGTCGCAGGATGATTTTTCACTGGGTTACACCAAAGTAATCGGTCAGGACGAAAATGGTTACTTTATTTTAACCAGCAACCTGAGCCTGAACATCACGTCCGACCGCGTAGGATTCAAAAACAGGAAATACAAACTGGGCTACTTCAATCACAAGCTAATACAAAAATGGGAAACCATGGTTGATGCTGACAAAAACGAAGCATCCATCGATGCCATCGCTTTTATAGATGCACGTGTATCCATTATATCATCTGTTTTTAATAAACAGGCCAATACCGTTGAATATTACCTTTCGTTTATTGATTCAACCGGAAAAAAAACCAATCATCATTCCAGGCTGGTTGAATTCAAACTGGCATCCGCCGACTATGAAAAATGCAAGGTGATAGCTTCCGTTTCAAAAGACCGGTTCGTCATACTGACCCGCGAATTCAATGACGACAAAACACAAAGCATTCACGCATGTACCATTGATAATAATTTCACAGCATCAAACATTAAATCCGCCAACATTCCGTTTCCCGATAAAACTTTCGAATTTACCGGATCCGTGGTATCCAATGAAGGCGACCTGGCTTTATTGGGATTTAATTCCGAAAAGATTAAGGCTCTGTCGTCGAAACGTAAAATTGATTATTATATTTATACCTGTCGTGCCGACACCAGCCGGTTTACCCAGTTTGCCATTTCCAATGACATTAACATTACAGGGCTCGATATTGCCTTCGACAATATAAACAGTCAGGTAGTTACTGCCGGCTTTTACAGCGAACGATCGTCATATACAGGTGCCGGCATTTATTATGCTTCACTGAGCATGAAACCGGGATCACAATGGCAGGTTAATGCCAAGGCTATTGAGGGCCAAAAAAACATCCGGCTAAAAGGTGAACGAAACCTGGAGTCGGGAATGAACCTCATCAGCTATCCCATTGAACGGATCGTACTAAGGCACGATGGCGGTGCAGTTATTGTTGCCGAAGCAGCATATACAACTGAATATTCCTATTACGATACATTCAGCCAGTCGTTTTCGAGAAGAATTGA
>CAZPKJ010000210.1:0-1672 GCA_964587075.1 uncultured Flavobacteriaceae bacterium
AAACCGGCAACCTGGTTAAACAACACTTTTCGCCAGTTGCGCCTTAGCGCATCCCTGAATGGCTTCGATTCGAAGTTCCTGATGATCTGTAAATCTTCCAGTAACGATGTCTCCTCATCCAGGAATTTAAAAATCTGTGATGTCCGGTTTTTCGAATACATGGCCGTAAATATTTCAGGACCCAACTCGTTGTGACGGTATAATATGTCCAAAAATAAAGTATCATATTTCCGGTGGCGCCCGGTTGCAATACCGGAATCGATTTCTGCACCCCGCTTCATATTATCAATGATACGGGCCGAATACTTTTGTGCATTCCTGAATGAATAACCCGATGATGGTTTCACCCAGCCACCCGCTGTTCCAATTTTTGTGATACACGGCGAATGGTGTTCGCGAAAATTATAATCCGACATAGGAATAACACCATGCTCAACTGCTGTAATTTTATAATCGGATAAACGCAGTTGTTCGCTGAGATAAATTTTTAACATCGATTCATAATCGCCGTCACCAATCACCTCAGATGTAAACAAGGTGAACTCCACCAGAGCACTTTTATTTGTAAATGGCAATATGTAGGTAAAGCCTGTTGTATTTTTCCATCGTACCGAAAAATCCATGATCACAAACGATTCACTATTGAACACCTCATGGGGTGTTTCTATCTCCCATCCCTTAAAATGTTGTAATATCTGAATCGATTGCTGATGGTTGTTGTAAAAAGCCGTGTCGATCCTCGAATCAAAAACATGACGCGAATAAATACAATCATCCCCCGACTTCACCATACACAATCCTGCTTCAGCTACATCAGTTACATCAAAATTACGCCACTGTACTGGCCCCGGATGGCTGAATATTTCCCTGGCATTATTATAAAAGTCGATAGCGCGTATCATTTTATAACGGTAAGGATACATGCTTAATGGAAGCTGTTCATCCCCTGAATTGAAAACGCCCGAATCCCAGCTTTTAAAAACTATATGATCCCATTGCCCGCTCCCCTGTTCCCAGAAACACCAGGTCCGGTCGTTAACCGATTTATTTGATTTTTCCAGGAGCAGGATTTTCTTATCGCTAAAATAGGGGTCGGTGTGCATACCTATGGCAAGCTGCAACCCGGCCGCCCCAGCACCTATTATAATAAAGTCATAAACATTACCGGAATTGCCTGAAGACATTTCATGAGTGTTAAAATTCATGCTCTTGCTTCCTATAATCAATTGCTCTCACCAAAAAGATCCTTTTCCGAAAACATAGATCCCAGGATATCCTTGAACTGAACACCTCTTTCTATACTGCTTTTACCAATTAGTGAATGTTCGGCCAGGGCGAATAAAATAAATTCCATGTAAACGAACTTTTCATCGGCGCCGGTTTTACCAATATACCTGTCAACCAATCCTGCAAGGCCCGGTATGCCGTTCAATGTTTTCTTATACGCGCCCTCCTTTTCAAGCAGCAGAATATCAACGCTGTTGCCATCGCCAAACCAGTCAACCACTGGCTGAAATGGATTATTATCTTTATTCTTTTTCAATTTACCGGGATCGGGAAAATGTGCCAGAAATTCGTTTCTGACAGCTTTACCAAGCAGGTTCATGGCAACCAGCGCGCTACCCTCCTGCTCTCCCTCGACCATCTGGCGTTTGCGCAAGCCACCCCGGGT
>CAZPKJ010000210.1:1682-4926 GCA_964587075.1 uncultured Flavobacteriaceae bacterium
GCCATGAACCGATGGTATGATTCCCGATAAATCACTTATGCGGGCAAATGTTTTTTTCTCCTGGTTTAAAATCATTCGTCGCTCGGCAGTACTTACAAGGTTTTCAAAGGCTGATATGGGCAACCTGGCCGACACCCCGCTCTTTGCATCAACATACTCGCTGTTGCGGGCTTCGAACGAAACCCGTTCAATAATTCTTGAAATAAGTACACTTACCGATACCTGCTCTTTCTGGCTGGCAGTCAGTTTCGATTCCTGTGAGGTTATTTGTGCCGACAATTCAATGCTTTTCGGATAATGGGTTAGAATCTGACTGCCAATCCTGTCTTTGAGTGGTGTTATAATACTTCCCCGGTTGGTATAATCTTCAGGGTTTGCTGTGAAAATAAACTGAATATCCAATGGTATCCTGATTTTAAATCCCCTGATTTGAATATCACCCTCCTGTAAAATATTAAATAATGCCACCTGAATGCGTGCCTGTAAATCGGGCAGTTCATTAATTACAAAGATCGAACGGTTACTTCGTGGTATAATACCGTAATGAATTACCCGGTCGTCGGCATAGGTGAGTTTGAGGCTGGCAGCTTTAATAGGATCAACATCCCCGATAAGGTCGGCAACGGAAACATCGGGTGTGGCTAGTTTTTCAACATAGCGCTCCGAACGATGCAACCACTTTACAGGTGTTTCATCTCCAAGCTCCGCTATTAGTTTCCTGGCATAATTGGATATTGGATTCAACGGGTCGTCGTTTAACTCGCTCCCTTCTACTACAGGAACATATTCATCAAGAAGCCCGGTAAGCTGACGTGCGATGCGTGTCTTTGCCTGTCCGCGTAAACCCAACAGGTTAATGTTATGTCTCGATAATACAGCACGCTCTATTTCCGGGATTACGGAATCATCAAATCCAATAATTCCTTCAAACGAATTTCGCTTGTTTCGGATGTTGTCAATCAGGTTATCGCGCAACTCATCTTTAATGTTCTTTGGCTGATATCCTGATTTTTTTAAAGCACTTAAAGTGATAATGGAATTCATTTGGTTTCGATGTTATTGGAAATATTATTTAATTCAATTATTATTTACTTATCATGAAATTAAATCTTTCGCCTACTGTTCCTTTCAAAGTCTTCAAAGATAAAATCACCCAGCCCCTGTAAGGATGTATAAAATGCCTTGCCTTTGTTGGCTTCGGTAAAATCGCGTACAAACTGCATAAGATACTGGTCGCTGGCAACCATAACCGTGGTTACCGGATTTTTGAGCCTGCGACAACTCCGAGCCAGTGTAAGACACTTGTTATAAATTTTACGGTCAAGGCCAAAACTGTTCTTATAATACCCGCCATTTTCTTTAATACAAGTTGGCTTACCATCGGTAATCATGAATATTTGCTTGTTTGTGTTTTTCCTCCTCCTGAGTAAATCCATAGCCAGTTCAAGTCCCGCAACCGTGTTTGTGTGATAGGGCCCTGCTTTAAGATACGGCAAATCCTTAACTTCAATCTGCCATGCGTCATCACCAAAAGCGAGGATATCGAGGGTATCTTTCGGGTACTTACGGCGTATCAGTTCTGCCAGTGCCATGGCAACATTTTTCGCAGGTGTGATCCTGTCTTCACCATACAATATCATCGAATGACTGATATCAATCATGAGAACCGTGGATGTTTGTGTTTTATGTTCTTTCTCCCAAACTTCCAGGTCGCCCTCCGTCAATTTGAAATCGCTGATGCCGTGATTAAGTTGCGCATTTTTTATCGACTCCGACATGGCAATCTGATCGAGTCCGTCGCCAAAAGCAAATGGCCTTGAGTTACCGGTAAAGTCATCACCCGTTCCCGGGTAACGCGTGGCATGATTTCCCGATGTGCCTTTTTTAAGCTTGCCAAATATTTTTTCGAGCGCCTGCAGGCGGATAGCCTGTTCCGTTTTAGCTGTTATTAGCAGCATGCCGCTTCCGGGCGTTTCTTCGCGGATATAACCCTTATTTTTTAAATCGTTTATAAAGTCACCAACGCCATAATCACCATCGGTAAGTTTATATTCTTTGTCGAGTTCCGTTAACCAGCTGATGGCCTCATCAAAATCACCACTTGTATAGGTAAGCAACTGCTTGAACAAATCAAACAACCGGTCGAATGGCGATTGAATGCTCCCTGTATATTCCGAAAATCTGAACCCTAACATGCGTATCTCAAACAGATTTGAATGGCTATTGTTTTAAAATTATTATAGCCGGCAAATGAATAAGCACGAATTTACGAATTCCTGTTCAATGCCATTGTATGAATTTAATACGTTTGCATCTGATTGTGAAATAAAAAGGGAGCGCGGGATAAATATTATTTGATAATAATTTCTAATTTAGGCACATATCCAATTAATTTATGTATCAGCCAAGTTACTGGGAGCGAGAGAGTGTATTTAAGGGAATCGATTTTTGCATCATCGGGAGCGGGATCGTTGGCCTGACTACCGCTATTTACCTTAACCGGGAGGCTCCGTCGGCTAAAGTCCTGGTTGTCGACAGCGGATTTTTACCCTACGGAGCCAGTACCCGCAATGCCGGATTCGCCTGTTTCGGCAGTATGACCGAACTTTTAGATGACCTGGACAAAGAACCTGAGGAAGATGTTTTTGAAAGAGTAGTGCTCCGATATAACGGATTGCAGGAATTAAGGAAGCTTGTTGGCGACAATGTGATGGGTTATGAACACCTGGGAGGATACGAATTGTTTACCGAAAACGATATTGCGGAATTTGAAAACTGCATCACTGCCATGAATCGTTTTAACAAAGCCCTGGCTACGGTAACAGGCTTGCCTGAAACATACCTGGTTGTCGATAAAAAGATTGCTGAATTTGGTTTTTCAAATGTTAAGCATATGATTCAAAATGCCGGAGAAGGACAAATAGACACCGGCAAAATGATGAAGGCGCTGCAACGGATCTGTTATAACTCTGACACCACTGTAATTAACGGTTTGAGCATACGTGAAATTAATTCCGAAAACAACGGTGTTACCATCCGGTGTGCCAACGGTTTTTCTTTCACTGCCTCCAAGGTACTTGTGGCCAGCAACGGCTTTGCCAAATCCTTATTACCCCAGTTGGAGGTATCACCCGGACGCGCCCAGGCATTTATTACACAACCTCTCGATAAGCTTCCTTTCACAGGATGTTTTCATCATCATAAGGGATTCAATTATTTTCGAAATGTAAACAACCGGGTTCTT
>CAZPKJ010000211.1:0-2005 GCA_964587075.1 uncultured Flavobacteriaceae bacterium
CGGCGAAGCCATGGCGGCCGGATTGCCCATTGTTTCTACTGCTCAGGGAGCTATACCCGAATCGGTTATTGAGGGTGAAAATGGATTTATCGTTCCGGTCAGGAATCCTGAAGCTATTGCCGGTAAACTGCAATTTCTGATCAACGAAAAAGCTTTCAGGCAAAAAATGGGTGCCGATGGCCGGATTAAATATGAAAATCTGTATACCGAAGAGCGAATGGTAACTAATTATACCCGCGTATTCAATAGTGTCATCCAAAAAACACCCTAAAGCTCGCTGAACCACCTGAATCATCAACAGAAAATCTTACTTTTGTACATCGGGCAACAAAAGTAAACCTGCACCACGCTCACATGGAACAACTTATTCAGAATCTGAAGGATGGTAAAATGTCACTGGAAAATGTCCCCTTTCCGGTATTGAACCAGGGTTGTATACTTGTCAGAAATCACTTTTCTGTTATCAGCACAGGTACCGAGGGACGTACGGTTGAAGACGCACGCAAAGGACTTCTTGGAAAAGCCATGGCTCGAAAGGATGAGGTCCGTAAGGTAATTCGTTCCGCACGAACATCGGGTATGATGCAAACATACCGGATGGTTATGAATAAACTTGAAGCGCCGGCTCCTTTAGGGTACAGTTGTGCCGGAGAAGTTATTGAGGTAGCTCCCGATATTACCGATATAAAAGCCGGTGATTTGGTTGCCTGCGGTGGCAATACCGCCAATCATGCCGAAGTTATTGCTGTACCCAGGCATCTTTGCGTAAAGTTACCTGAAAACGTAAAACCCGATGTTGCGTGTATGACTACCCTGGGCTCCATTGCCCTGCAGGGGATTCGCCAGGCTGAGTTAAAACTGGGTGAATCGTGTGTTGTTATCGGGCTTGGCCTCATTGGACAACTCACTTTACAATTACTGGAGGCCTCAGGTGTTGCAGCTGTGGGTATTGATATTGATCCGGTGCAGGTCAAACGCGCCAATGATAATGGACTTCAGGCGATACAACGTGAAAATGAGTTTTTGATCCCGGTCGTTGACAACCTTACACACGGATATGGAGCCGACGCTGTTATCCTTACCGCCGGCACCAGTTCACTTGACCCCATTGACCTGGCCGGTGAGTTATGCAGGCCAAAAGGTAAAGTTATCATTGTAGGAGCTGTACCAACCGGATTCAAAAGAAATAATTACTTCAGAAAAGAACTTGATGTAAGGATGTCGTGTTCATATGGCCCCGGACGTTATGATAGAGATTACGAAATTAAAGGGAACGACTATCCAATTGGTTATGTAAGGTGGACCGAGAACAGAAATATGCAGGCATTTGTTCAGTTAATATCAGCCGGAAAAATTGACCCGTCAAAACTTATCACGCACAGCTTTCATTTTAATAACAGCCCTGAAGCATACGAACTTATTACTTCCAAACAGGAACATTACTTAGGTATTACACTAAGTTATGATATTGATAAAATTCCTGAACGGTATATTACATTTTCAAAAAACGCCGTTGAAGACAAACAGAGTGCTATACCGGTAGCAGGAATCATAGGGGCCGGATCTTTTGCCAAAAACATGCTGCTTCCGTATCTTAAAGATCAGGTTAATCTGGCAGCCATTTACACTTCAAAACCGACCGATGCCTTGCATGTGGCCCAAAAATTCCGAATCGGTAAAGGTACCGGTAAGGCTGAAGATATTTTTGAAGATAAAAACATAAATACCGTTTTCATCACTACCCGGCACGATTCACATTTTGGTTTTGTCATGGAAGGATTAAAGTCAGGAAAGCATGTTTTTGTTGAAAAACCGCTATGTATTGATGAATCACAACTGGAATCAATAAGAACACAATACCTGGTATCGGGCACCAAACTGATGACGGGATTCAACAGGAGGTTTGCTCCATGTATTGAGTCGCTTAAGTCTGTATTGAATCAGAACCAGGGGCTGCCTGTATCCATTAACTACCGGATAAATGCCGGTGCGGTTCCCGGTTCCC
>CAZPKJ010000211.1:2015-4867 GCA_964587075.1 uncultured Flavobacteriaceae bacterium
TGAAACCGGTGGTGGCCGTATCGTTGGTGAAGTATGTCATTTTATCGACTTGTGCGGATACCTGGCAAACAGCCCGTTTGCATCGGTGAGCGCAGTCGATTTAAAAGATACCAACTTACTTGCCGACACCGTTGCCATAAATCTTACATTTAAGAATGGCAGTATTGCCAATATTTCTTATTTCTCCAATGGAAACCCGGATGTAAAGAAAGAAGTGCTTGAGGTGTTTTTTAATAACCAGGTAGCTGCTATTGATGATTTCAGCTCGCTCAAAATAACCGGCAAAAATAATATCAGCAATAAATTAAAGTCTCAGGATAAAGGCCATAAAAGTGCTTTTAATGCTTTTATTAATGTGATACAATCGGGTGCCGGTGAACCAATCAGTTTTGAAGAACAATACCGGTCGATGGAAGCAACATTTAAGGCTATTGAATCGGTAAGGCTGAACGGACAACGAATATTTTTAGGGGCTTCTGAAGGTTCAGATTAATCAACAGTCAAATTTGAAAGCTCAGCTAGAAAAATCACTCCGCGCGGTGAAGGCCCATATTGAGCGTGAAGAATATAAAGGTATTGATCCTTATGATGCCTTGAGTTCACCAATCTTTAAATTACCTGTTTTTGCAGATAACCGAACCATCCGGTTTCTCTTTCAGCAACTCGGCAAGCGTTTACCGGTAAACTTTCGCCCGATTATGGGTATAAAAAAATCATTTAATCCTGTAACGGGCGGATTGTGCATCCAGGCTTACACCCGTCTCGCGAAGGCGAACTTAATAAGCAACGCTGAGGCCACAGCCAGGTGCAGATCACTGATTGATTTGCTGAAAGCACATATCCCGAAAGGTTATAACGGAGCATGTTGGGGTTATGACTTCCCCTGGCAATCGCGTCACTTTAAACTTGATGCCTACGAGCCATCGGTAGTGGCCACAGGTATTATTGTAAATGCGCTCTTTGAATATTATCAGTATTCGCGCGACATAGACGTTTATGATTTATGTATAAGCAGTTCCGGTTTTATTTTAAAAGACCTCAACCAATATCATGAAGCTCCCGATTCAATATGTTTTTCATATACGCCTTTTGATAATTATAAAGTTTACAACGCAAGCATGAAAGCGGTTCGTTTACTGGCCCAGGTTTATTCATTAAACGGTGATGAAACTGCCTTACAGGCTGCCCGGGCAGGTTGTAAATTTGTTGCAGGCCGGCAAAACAGGGATGGTTCGTGGTTTTATGCGTCGGGCGACAAAGGAAATTGGATCGACAGTTATCATACGGGTTATGTACTTGAATGTATGCGTGAATATATGATCAGGTCGGGCGATAACAGCTTTGCGGAACAAATTCACCGCGGATTCGACTTTTTCACCAGTTCATTTACAGGTCCTGATCATATTCCTAAGTTTTATCACTCCAAAAAGTACCCTCTCGACTGTACATCGGCAGCTCAGATCATTATTACTTGCCATCTTTTTGGCATGACGGAACTGGCCGAAAAGGTTGCTTTGAAAACCGTTTCTTCCATGCAGAACGAAAAAGGGGGCTTTTATTTCAGAAAATTTCCGTTTTATACTAATAAGATCAACTACATGCGATGGTCCGACGCTTGGATGTTTGCCGCTCTGGCATCCCTTATGGGGAAGGCAAATTCGTAATAATTAAGCCTTAATACTAACAGTAATCCGTTATAAAATTTTACAAAGCACTGATTTTCTGTTATTTATACTGCAGAATAAAGATTTTAGCGTTGGTGAAAAATATACTTATCCGTCTTCAGGTTAACCCCTTATTAAATTTTATTAGCATTAATTTTACAATCTCAAAGACCACATTTTATCGAATATGTTTTGGGAAACATCTTTAAGGATTTTCTCCCACTAACGCCTATGAGAAACACATTATTGGAGCCTGCAAAGGCTGGTGAAAAGGGGAAATTAAGGGATTTGTTCAGGTTCCCCAACGTAAGTAAATCCATTCTAAAAGATCCGGGCCATGAGGTATATGAGTTCCTTTCGGAATTTGTGAATCTCGACAGCGACAGGACCATGGTTGTAAAAACCAAGACACCGTTTAACGTTTATGCCCTTGCCGATAATTACTTCGATTCTATCATTAACCTGGGCCGCATCAATGATATTGCAACCATAAACAATTTTTTTGAAACGATAAATCAGAAGCTGCCGGTTGACGGGAATTTTATCTGTTGCGCTGAAACAAAAAATGAACGAAAAGCCCGGATCCTGAAAAAATATCCCCCGGTACTGGCCCACGGTTATTACCTGATGGATTTTATTTTTAAGAGGATTTTCCCTAAACTTCCCATCACCCGGATTATCTACAGCAAAATTACCGGTGGCAGGAACCGTGTATTGAGCCGTACTGAAATATTGGGCCGGTTGTATTCATGTGGATTCCGGATTGAAGCTGAAAAATCTATTGGCGGTAAAACTTACTTTGTAATGAACAAGGTAATGGAACCCATGAAAGTTTCGCAGCCCAGTTACGGCCCGGTTTGTAAAATGAAACGCATAGGAAAAGATGGAAAAATAATATACGTTTATAAATTTCGTACCATGCATCCCTATGCCGAATTCCTGCAGGAGTACATATATGAAAAAAATAATCTGAAAGAAGGTGGTAAATTCAGGGATGATTTCAGAATATCTACTATTGGCCGGTTTATGAGAAAATATTGGATTGATGAAATTCCAATGCTTTATAACTTATTAAAGGGTGACATTAAACTGGTTGGGGTGAGGCCGCTGAGTAAACAATACCTTAGCCTTTACCGTGATGAGGTAAGGTTGTTCAGAGTAAAATTCAAGCCCGGTCTGATTCCCCCT
>CAZPKJ010000212.1:0-4849 GCA_964587075.1 uncultured Flavobacteriaceae bacterium
CTAGGTTATGCTCAGTTTCCCGGAGGAACCGCATCTACCGATGGTGTGGTTTGTCTCTATTCCTCCATTGGTGGACCATCTGTTCCGGGTACTGCCACCCCGTATCACCTGGGAAGAACGGCAACCCATGAAGTGGGCCACTGGTTGAACCTGCGTCACATTTGGGGCGATGCTACCTGCGGAAACGATCAGGTTTCGGATACACCAACGCAGCAAACGTCCAATTCGGGATGCCCGACCTTTCCTAAGGTTACCTGCAGCAATGGTCCTAATGGTGATATGTTTATGAATTACATGGACTACACCTACGATGCATGCATGAATATTTTCACGTTAGGACAATCGTCGCGAATGAATGCCTCGCTGAATACCACCCGTGCATCGTTGCTTTCATCGGCTGGCTGTACCCCTCCTGGCGGAGGATCAACATGTGCGACGCCTGCCGGTTTATCGGCAACTTCCATCACCACTTCATCGGCAACTCTGAACTGGGGAGCTGTTTCGGGAGCTACGTCGTATAACATCAATTATAAAGCAACAGCTGCTTCCACCTGGATCAGTACCACATCAACTACAACTTCCAAAGCCATCAGCGGACTGGCTTCATCAACTGCTTACGAGTTTCAGGTTCAGGCGGTATGTTCCATTACCGGTGCATTTTCGGCATCCTCAACTTTTACAACTTCATCGTCATCTACCTGCAACGATCCATACGAACCTAATAACAGTTCATCAGCCTACAAAACCATTCCGGTAAATACCGATATCAACGCTTTGATTTCGACATCATCCGATTATGACTGGTTCCGTTTTTCAACAACTTCACCCAATACCAATGTACAGGTTACGCTTACTAATTTACCAGCCGATTATGATGTGCGTCTTTACAAGTCGAACCTTTCAACGCTGGCTACCGGTCAAAATGGCGGAACTACTTCTGAATCCATTAAAAGAAATACTTCTTCGGCAGCTACATACTACATAAGAGTTTGGGGTTATAATGGCGCTTACAATACCACGCAATGCTATAAGCTTCGGGTGAATACCAGCGCTACCGCGTTCAGGATAGAGGATAGTGAAAATTTTGCAGCCAAAGACGCAACCGGTCAGGTATTTGCCGTTCCAAATCCGGCATCGGGTTTTACATCACTGGAATTTATTTCGGAGGTTTCCGGATATTCGAAAGTGAAAATTTTTAATCTGTTAGGAATGGTTGTTCATGAATCGTCGTTTGAAGTTCAGGAAGGACTTAATAAATTAGATTTAAATATTGAAAACTTCAGCAAAGGGATTCACCTGATTTACATAGAGCAGGATGGTGAAATCAGGACAGGAAAAATGATAGTTCAATAAAAATCAAACATAAAAAAACCCGGATGGAAGTCCGGGTTTTTTTATGTATTCGGGTTTTTACTTTGCAACCGCTTTTGACAGCGACTCAAGGTCTTTTGCAATCTGTACGCCCGGTAGTTTTACCGGAGCGCCTACTTGCGCAACAAAGCTTCCCTGTACCTCACCTTTTTTGTAAGTAGTAAATCCTATGCGGTACAATCCAACAGTCAACGACTTAAGCGGGTCGCTGGTTTCGCTGGTGATACGCATTAAGGAATTATAACTGCTTCCCGAAGGTTGTTTAGGCATTTCCGATGAGTCGTCATTTTGACCAAAAGAATTCCATTTAGCAGTAGCTCCTTTAGCCATAATGTCTTCGGCACTTGTAACACCGGCAGCTTTTTCAAGCGATATCCATGTGTCGAAATAATTGGTTTTGTCGCTTTCATTTTCCTTGTAACCGGCACCGATAAAATCAGTTGCTTCGGGAGCCATTTTTTCAGGTACCGGTGAAGCCATGCGGATTCCAAGTTCAGGTGCTACGGCCGGGATCCATAAATAAAGATAGTAGTACTTTTTACCGTCACGGGTTTCATCAGGTGCGGCCCCTGGTTTAACATAACCGTAGTAGCTGATAACATCCGTATAGGGAACGCGGATCTCTTTGCCCATGGCAGATTTTTTACCCATATCCGCTCCGAATTTATCGAGTTTCTGGGCCTGGGCAATGCCTGTAATCATCAAGGCAATGATGGTTAATTTTAAATAATGTGTTTTCATAAAATAAGATGGTTTTGAGGATTAATGATCACCAAAAGTCTGAATTAATCTCAAAACACCAAAACATTACCTGTAATTTATAACAAAAGGCAATGTAAGGCATTGTTACATTGCCTTTTGCAAACAGGCAAACACTTCAAATTAAAATTAAATTCCGATTAATCTTCAGTAACAGGTATCACCAAATCAAGAACCGAATCATTTTCATTTATAGTAACAGGTATTCCTCCCTTAACCCGTTCGGCGATAGAGGGATCGAAACCTGTCATGAAAATAAAATATTTACCACACGACAGGCCATTAACGGTTATAAAGTCATCGCCGGTGTTGCCGGTAAGTACCAGGTCATATACCAACGGGTCCTCTCCCGGGAAGTCGGAAGCGTTGAATTTTATAAATGCCGAATCGGGATACCACGCGGTACTTACAATAGGATCGCCATGATGCTCGGGATTTAATATCATTGTGATATTACCTCCCTGGCCTGCAACACAGTTATCGATTGGAAAAGGAAGGTCGATATTTTTTTTACAGGAATACAACCATGATAATAAAATAATCAGTCCCGCAAAGGTAACGGTACGCATAAACGAGTTGTTCATAATATAAATTATCAGAAATGAATATTAAACGAAGTGAACAGCCAATACGATGCCTCTGGCAAACTGTCGGGCGTATCGTGATAGAATGGAATTCTTGCCTCGGTAGTAATGGAGAACCTGTTAAAATAAACATCAACACCTGCCGAGCCCCACAGGGTAGCACCACCGGTTTCGTCAACCTGTTCATCCATGTATTCGTCATGTCCGCCTCTTTCATAGGCGGCGCCCAGGTGTGGTAAAATCCGGAGCGATTTGACATGAACTTCATAAAAGGCTCTGGGAACCAGGTTCAGGCTGTTTCCGAATTTGTATTCGTTTTTACTTTCGGTATTAAGCTTGTAATTCACATCCAGGTTCCATCCGAGCTTCCGGTATTTGCCAATGTACGATGCGGCAACCAGATAGTCGGTGCTTCCGGTGCCCGAATATAAGTCGTGTGCGTATGGAATATCAACATCCGATGCACCCGACGATTTACCGGTGGGGAGTTTAACACCCAAACCTCCAAAAACACGGTGACGCACTTTGTTTGAATCCATGGCAGTAGTGTTGGCCAGCTGATACATGGCAAGCAACGTGAGGTCGTTTAAAGCTCCGCGGCTTTCTTCTTTACCATCGAAAGTGAGTGTATTATACTGGTAAGGCAGGTTGGCAATGAGCTGTAACCTTGGAACAGGATAAACACGAACAAATAATTCGGTACAAAAAAAAGCCTGCTCAAGCTCCGAGCTGTTTCCATTACTGGTACCACCACCGTGTGAACTATGCGTAAGTTTTAATCCGGAAGAAGCCGGTATGGTTACTGCCGACTTCATATAGTTGGCGCGAATTCCTATGGTGTTTTTGTTATAGCCGGGATCCAGGCCCAGATAACAGTTGCAATAGTCGCACGCCCATGCCTGGCCTGTTACGACCAGGATGGCGACAAGTATAAATAGTTTTTTCATATCCGTTTTATTTAATCTGCGTGAATGTGGCTGTAATTAAACATAT
Organism: uncultured Flavobacteriaceae bacterium; assembly: GCA_964587075.1. Lineage (GTDB taxonomy): Bacteria > Bacteroidota > Bacteroidia > AKYH767-A > OLB10 > CAZPKJ01. The sequence goes on from CAZPKJ010000212.1 coordinate 3,708, forward strand.
CGGAATAATTATCGGCTATCATATTGGCGCTGGTATTGGGCATTTGCACATTGCTGGAAAAAGTCGCCAGGTCAATGGTGTGGGGGTTTGTAAATATTTCGAGAACATTTACAGTGATGTGAAGTTCGGGATTCGTACCGTTTGCCAGAACCAACTGATCGCCCATGAAACTTAATTCTACTTCACGGTTATTTTTATAAGCACCCTGAAATCCTCCTATATGATAGTTAAATTCATTGCCGGCTGATGGAACCGATGGCGAAACACCTTCCATTTTGAGATGTATATACCCTATATTCCAGTCCCAGAACATCCCGTTAATAGGATCCAATGCCCCCGATTGTGCCCCGCTTACATTACGCAGGCTGTCGACACCAATCATAAACTTAATCGATTTGAAACTTCCTGCAACCAGTGAATCCATATGCAGTTCCATCGATTCATTCTTCGACCGGTCAACCAGGAAATAGGAATTCGGAATTTTATATTCCTGATTATTCTGGGTTATCAGGCGTATGTTGGAGATGTAATATTTCAACATGGATGCCATAAACACATCGCCATTGGCAGTAGTGTAACCTGAGTCGAGATAAAACTTACTGCTGCCTGCCAGGTGATCCATTTCGATGGTAAGCATTGGAAGTACCACCGGAACAGGTTGTGGATTGTTATTGTCATCTTTTTTACAGGAGATAAACAGTGTTGAGCCGGCAAGTACACCGGTAATTAATATATTGAGAATGGAGATTTTCATCTATTGTTATGTTTTTTAGTTATAAATATGAGATTCATGCATGCATGATGGCATTACGGAAACAAGTATTTAGCTGGTATAGTTTTATTGTTTAGTTCTGAATGGCGCTGTAATTTTAGCTAACCGTCAGATGATAAAAAACCATTTAGTTTTTTTACATATGGTTCCGTTTCCCGGAATTGACCGGCACGTTTCAAGCCGCGGCGGGCAGACGAAAAATTCCGAATAAAAAACCATCCGTGGGCGTATGTTCATTGAGGGCAACCAGACTCATCATATAGGAGTGGGGATATTGTATAAAAGCCTGGTCAAAGTGTTGGCACATGAGTGGATCAGACAATTGCTGAAGGACTATTTTCCTGCTTTCCTGTTGTTCGGAACTGCGGGT
>CAZPKJ010000213.1:0-4847 GCA_964587075.1 uncultured Flavobacteriaceae bacterium
CCGACAGTACCGGTGAAGGAACAAAAACGTCAATAGCAGGCAAAAGCAGTTCCACGCAAAGCGATGTAATTTATCACAAGGTTGAAAAAGGTGATACCTTATGGAACATTGCCAAACGATATGAGGGCGCTACTGTTGAACAAATCATGGAACTGAACCGGATTACCAATGTTAACGGACTGGTGCCCGGAACCAGGATTAAAGTGAAAGTGAACGGCTGAGATGAGATATTTTGTTTTTATTCTCATCGCGATAAGCGTATTCTCCAGTTGCACTACTTCCGAAATTAAACCATCCTCATCCGGAAAACCGGGAGAATTGGTTATTGTAATGGATTCACTCCTTTTCAAAGGGCAGGCCGGCAATATTATTCGCGATTCATTGCTCGCTTCTTTTCCTGCGCTTCCGCAAGATGAGCCCCTGTTCAGACCGGTAATAGTTCATCCTTCCGAATTTAAAAGTATCCTGCAGCTGCATCGCAATATTCTCATTGTAGAAACGGGTCCGTTGCAGGATGACAGAAATTATGCATTAACTTTCAAAAATAATATCTGGTCCAATCCGCAACTGGTTATGAACCTGCGTGCCGTTGATGAATCGTGGCTCGAAGCGGCGGCCCTGGCATTTATTCCTGCTATAATTTCAAAGTTTACTGTTGAAGAAAAATTGAGGCTGAAAGAGGGTTTCTCGAAGCTGCCCGAACTGGAAGTGAACAGAAAGCTGAAAGAATCAATAGGTGTGAACATACCCCTAACGGCCGATTATTACCTGGCAAAAACCGAACACAATTATTTGTGGCTGAGGAAAGAGACAATTCATATGAGTACCGGAATACAAATTTACCGGTTACCTTATACAAGCGACTCGGCATTTTCCGTTTCTTCAATTGCAGCTCTTCGCGATAGTATTTCGGCTAAACATGTTCCAGGTCCTACAACCGGAAGTTATATGACTACCGACCACAACTTTCCTTTCACTGCCAGCACGATTGAAATCGACAGTACCTATGCCGTTGAATTAAGAGGCTTATGGAAAACCGAAGGCGATTTCATGGGAGGACCTTTTTTGTGTTACCTGGTACATGATAAAAAGAAGGACCAATTAATTTTTATTGACGCTTTTGTTTATGCACCACGATTCAACAAGCGTGAGTACGTGAAGCAATTGGAAGCAATGATTTACAACCTGAAGTTTTATTAATTCATCACGGACCCTGAGGTTAATCACGGATTTTCCGCTGTTTGGCAGTTCGCAGCATTTCAGAAAAGTTCATCCCGCGTTCAAGCGCATCTAAAGTCACTGCAATGCGGGAAGCTTTTGTTTGCACAGTTTTAGCATCAGAAATCCATTTTGAAAAATACATTTGGTGCGATGGCGTAAACAGTTTGAACGTTGACATGGCTGCAGGATTATCTTTCAGGCATGCCATTAAATCCTTGTCGGGGGCAATTTTGCTTTCATCCAATCGAATTTCAAGGTGCAGTTTATCCCCCTGCTTAATACCGATTGCTTTGCGGATGGTATGATTTAGTGGCAGGATGTAGTTTCCTTCACCCATAGGAATAACGGCAATTTGTTTAATGACATATTCGTTTAGCCGCCCTTTGATCCGGAACGATTTCCTGGATTTTGTTTGAAGCTTTCGGGCTATTTCAACAGGGATAAGCACATAGGTCCAGCCCGTCTTTTCCCCCATATCGCCGAATTTTTCAACGATAGCATCAAATATAACGTTGTCCGTATTCATTTCCAATGAACCGGGTTTTCTCCCTTGCGGGGATTATATGAATCAGTTCCTTTTGTAATCAGGCAAAGGCGCAAATAATTCCACCCATCAGGGCAAGGCTTATTATCCAGAACCCCGAATTAATAGCGATATAAACAAATCCTTTCCGTTCGAACATGGCATTAATAGCCAGAATCGGCATAATCATAAAAATGCCTGTAATGATTCCATGCGTAACCCCGTGACCAAATGTTCGGAAGTTAGTTCCGTATTTAGATAAAAAATCATTGATGAACAGCATGATTTCAGAACCTTCTTCCCCAAAGCCAGGCTCATTCATGAGGATAGAGTAAATGGCAAACTGATGTATTACCATCGACTGCAACAGCATGGCAGCCAGGAATGAAAGCACATAGGTTAAGATGAAAGTTTTGGCCATATTAAACCCTTTCAAATCATCTTCAGTCAGTCCTGCCGATTTCATCCAGGCGTTACCAAAGGTTTTCGGATTGTACCACAAAAATCCCATTACTAAAGGTACCAATGCGGCCAGAGCGAGTATTCCATAATTCATTTCCATAGCACATGTTTTTTTCAAATGTATAAGAATTCTCTTAAATGAGAAAATCACCGTGTATCCACAGTTACTGAAAACCGTTAAAAAAGATAATTAGTGCGCCGGGACCGGGATATTGCCGTTTTGAGCAGTTTATTTCAGCAATACGACAGGGTTCTAAAATACAGCGGAGGCAATTTTCCGGATAATCTCCGAATTACCCATGGTATAGTAATGAAGGCAGGGAATTTTATTATTCATTAGTTCTTTCGACTGATGGATGCACCATTCAATACCTGTTTGCACAACAGCCTCGTCGCTTTTGCACGATTCAACAGCTTTAACAAGATCATCCGGCAAATCAATGTGAAAAGTTTTTGGTAATAGCGACATTTGCTTTCGCGATGTGAGAGGTTTTATGCCCGGAATGATGGGAACGGTTATTCCCGCTTCACGACATTTATCAATAAAACCGAAAAATTTCGAATTATCAAAAAACATTTGAGTCACAATATATTCGGCACCTGCCTCAATTTTCATTTTCAAATACCTGATATCGGTCGAAATGCTGGGTGCTTCAAAGTGCTTTTCGGGATAACCGGCTACACCGATGCAAAAGCGGGTAGGATCAACATTCTGCAAATCATCATCCAGAAACTTGCCTTTATTCATACTGGCAACCTGCTGAACCAGATCGAGTGCGTAATTATTTCCTCCGGGCTCGGCGGTAAAATGTGTTTCGGTTTTTATAGGATCGCCACGCAACAGCAGAACATTGTCGATACCCAGATAATTCAGTTCAATCAGCGCGTTCTCCGTTTCCTCACGGGTAAATCCACCACAAATAATATGCGGTACCGCATCGGTACGGTACCGGTTAATGATAGCCGAGCATATGCCAACGGTTCCGGGTCTTTTACGGATAGCAATCTTTTCAAGATAGCCTCCGTCACGTTTTTTATAGATATACTCTTCCCGGTGGTAGGTAACATCTATAAACGGAGGTTTAAATTCCATCAAAGGGTCGATAAGCTGATAAATCGATTGAATGCTTTTCCCTTTCAAAGGGGGCAGTATCTCTATAGAAAAGAGCGTTTTTTTAGCATTCTTTAAATGTTCGGTGACTTTCATCGGGGTAAAAATAAATAAAAAACCCCGCCGTATGGCAGGGTTTTTTAAACTGTGTTGATTCAGGTTTATTTCTGACGAATCATCTTTAAGGTTCCTTTGTAGTCCTTGCCTGACTTAACCACTACAACATAGAAGTAAGTGCCATCAGGTAATTCACCACCATTCCAGTTGTTCTGGTAGTTATTGCTGGAATAAACTTCATTACCCCAACGGTTGAAAATCACAACTTTTGTATCAGGATTGGAATCAAGGTTCTTGATAAAGAATACATCATTTTTACCGTCACCGTTGCCGGGAGTAAACACGTTCGGTATTTCAATTTCACAAGGCTTTTCAGAAATAATGATTTCATCGGAGCCGTCGCAACCGTTGTTGTCAACTACATTAACAATATAAGTTCCGTAAGAGGTAGGAGTAAGGGTAGGTCCGCTTCCAACAACTGAACCGTCAACTGTCCATGAGTATGTGGCTATATCAGGATTGGTTGCATCTAATGTTGGGAATGGATCGCCGGGACAAACAAACAGGTCATCACCAAGTCCGATAACAGGAAGCATGTTAACATTAAGAGTTAAGTCGTCGGTACCGGTACAACCATTGGCATCGGTAACAAGAACCGAATAACTACCTGCCTGAGATACGTTGATGGTTTGATTGGTTTGTCCGGAAATTACAGTGCCGTTATATGACCAAACATAAGATGAACCCGGGTTGCCGGCATCAATCTGAGATCCGACTCCATCACAAACTGTAATGTCGTTACCAAGTGCAACTGTAACAGGATTATAATTACCAAGTGTAACCGAGCCGGTAGCTGTACAGCTTAAACCGAGCGCTCCGTTTATAACGGTAACAGTATAGGTGCCCGCGGCATTCGGATTAATGGTTTGAGTTGTTTCGCCTGTGCTCCACTGGTACTGCATTCCGGGGTTACCGGCATCAATGACCGGGAAAGCAGTTCCGGGACATACATCAATATTTGTGAGGCTGATTACAGGAACCGGAACAACATTCACGGCAAATACATCGGTAGCCGAGCATGTTCCAACACTTATGGTAACATTGTAAGATCCGGGCTGAGCGGGCTGATAGGTTTGACCGGTACCAACCTCAACACCGTTGAGTGTCCATGAATAAGAAACACCAGGTGTGCCGGCATCCAGTGTTGGATAGGGTTCATCGGAGCAGATGGCTACATCGGCAACCGAAACACTGAGCTGTTGAACAACCGTTACATTGATACTTCCCGAAGCAAGACACTGTCCGCCGGTATTCACCTGAACGGTATACACACCGGTTTGAGTAGGCTGGTACGTCTGGCTGGTAGCATTGGCAATATTGTTGCCGTCAAGCAGCCACTGATAAGTTGATCCCGGGTTTCCGGCATCAAGAATGAGCACATCTGAAAAACAGATGGTAGTATCAGGGCCAAGT